>CAZYSW010000574.1:0-3903 GCA_964650105.1 uncultured Nannocystaceae bacterium | reverse complement strand
TCCGTCACCGAAGCGGCGGTGTCCACCGGCGCCGCATAGCGGGAGCCGCCGGCCACGACGGCGTTCTCGCGGTAGGCGCGGGTGGAGGACTCCACCGCTTCCATCTCGCGCGCATGGCGCGAGACGATTTCGTTGAGCTCCGCGAGCGCCTTGAGCTGGTCGGCGACCACGCGGCGCATGGCCTCCGCGCTCTCGCGCGTCTCGTGCGGGAGCTCGAGCACACCGCGCTTGAGCTCGACGCGCGTCTGGTCGAGGGAGGTCTGCACCTCGCTGGCGACGTCGCGCACCTCGCGGGCGGTCTCCGTGAACCGCTCCTGCAGCTCCGCGAACATCTGCTTCATCTCCTCCATCGCCTCTTCGTAGGTCGTCTTCAGGGCGGTGGCGGTGCGGCCGCGCTCCTCGGAATAGCCGGCGCGGATGACCTCGTGCTGCTTGGTGATCGTGCTCGAGATCTGGTTCGTCGAGTCGATGATGTGACGCGCGATGTCCTGCGCGCGCTGCTCGGCGGTGGTGAGGGACTCCTGGAGCAGGCGGTTGAAGCCCGCCAGGCGTTCACCGATCTGCTGCGACCGTTCGCCGAAGTTCTCTTCGATCGCCGCGGTGCGGTCCACGAGCATGCGGATGATGTGCTCGATGGCCTCGCGACGTTCTTCGAGCGACTGGTCGATGCGGCCGTGCGTTTCGCTGAGCGTTTCGGCGACCGAGGCGATGTAGCGGCCCTGTCCCTCGAAGCGCTGCGTCACGGCGGCGAGATCGCGCAGCACACCCGACGAGATGTTGCGCAGCTCGTTCATCTGGTTCTCGATCCAGTCGACACTGCTCCGCGTCGTGCCGATGGTGTTCTCGAACGCCGTCTGCAGGTTGCTGACGCGCTTGGCGACCGCGTTCTCCAGCGGCTCGAGGCTTTCGGTGACGCCCTGCAAGAGCTGCTTGAACAGCCGGTTCGACTCGATCAGCTTGTCGAGCGAGCCGACGACGTTCTCGCGCAGCGCCTCGTGGGTCGCAGCGATCTGCTGCGTCTGCTCGGCGAAGCCGCGGACCGTTTCGCCCGTGCGCTCCACGAGCGTCTGGGTGATCTGCTGGCTGAGGTTGCCGAGAGCATGCTCGACCTCCGCCGCGCCCGCATACAGCGAACGGGTGACGTTCTCCGTCTTGTTGACGACCTCCGACGACACTTCGTCGAGACGGCCGGCGAGCGACGAGGAGGCGCCTTCCAGCTTGTGGACGACATCCGACGACACGTCCTCGAGACGTCCGGCGAGGGTCGAAGAGGCACCTTCCAGCTTGTGAACGACGTCCGACGAGACCTCGTCGAGACGGCCGGCGAGCGAGGAAGAAGCTCCCTCGAGCTTCTGGACGAAGGACGAGGAGGAATCGTCGAGCTTGCCGACGAAGGACGTTGAAGCCTGATCGAGCCTGCCGACGAGCGAGGACGACGCCTCGTCCAGCCTGCCGATCATGGAGGTGGACGCGTCTTCCAGCTTTCCGAACATCGAGGAGGACGCGACGTCGAGCTTGCTGACGAGCAGATCCGTCAGTGCAACGCCGCGGGTCTCGATGGTCTCGGCGATCCCAGCGAGCCGGCCCGTCACCTGCTCCTCGAAGCGCTGAATCCGGCTGTCCAGATTCTCCGTCATCTCGAGTGCGCGCTTGCCGAGCGTCTGATCGACGGCCTCGGCGCGATCGGAGATCGTGACCGCGATTTCCTGCGCCTTGCTGGCGAAGTATTCGCCCATGCCGGCGACCGTCTTGTCCACGGCTTCGCTGGCAATCTTCGCACCGTCGCTGATGGTGCGCGCAAGCTCCAGCGTGCGGTTCGCCAGCGTCTCGTTGAGGCTCTGCGTGCGCGTGTCGATCGTCTGCTCGATGCGCGAAATGCGGCTGTCGAGAGACTCGTTGGTCTCGCGCAGCTTGTCGGCCGTGCGCTCGTCCAGGGAGGAGAGGGCGGCGCGGGTCTGGTCGGTGAGATAGTCCACCGCCTGGCTGATCTGTTCGCCGATCGCCGGGCCGTGCGTTTTGACGGTGCTCTCGAAGCCCTGCACGCTCTCGGCGATGCGCTGCGACAGCGCCGTCGTCTCGGTGGCAATCCGGTCCGCGACCTGATTGCCGTGACGGGCGATCGCCTCCTCGGAGGCGGCAAGGCGCACGGTGAGCACGTCGTGCACTTCGTTGCCCTTGGTCGTGATCGTTTCGACCAGCCGCTCCATGGAGTTGTTCATGCTCTCGGTCAGGCGCGCGGTGCGCGAGTCGAGGGCGTTGGCGACCTGGATGCCGACCTCTCCGAGGCGTTCGGCGAGTTCGTTTCCGCGGTGCGAGAGCGTGTCGCCGATCTCGGCGGTGCGCTGTGCGAAGCTCTCGTTGATCTCCGCAGTGTGACGGGCGAAGCTCTGGTCGACCTCCGCCGTGCGCTGCGTGAAGCTCTGGTCGATCTCGGCGGTGCGATGCGCGAGGCTTTCCGTGAGCTCCAGGCTCCGCTGGGCCAGACCCTCGGTGAGCTCCGAGCTGCGCTGCGCAAAGGAGGTGAGGACGGCTTCCGCGGCCTCCGTAGCCCGGATGCGGGCGGTTTCCGCCTGCGTGATGAAGCCGTCGGCGATCCGCGTGGTGGATTCCGTGAGGGAGGCGTTGATGCGGTCGGTCGCCTCGGTGAGCGTGCGGTCGATATTGGCGGCCACGCTCTCGACGTCGATGCTGAAGCTCTCGTGGGCGCCGCCGATGGCTTCGCGCAGGCGCGTGCCATGGGACACGATCGCGTCGCGCTCGCTCTGCAGTTCGTCCACGAGTGCGCGCACACGCAGCTCGTTCTCGTCGTAGGCGCGCTCAAGGGTTGCCACCTCGTTGCGCACCATCGTCTCGAGTTCGGAGGCGCGGGCGATGGCACGTTCGATGCCGTCCCCGAGGGCGGCGACCTCGCGGCGGATGGCCTGGCTCACGCTCACCACGGCGTCGGTGGAAACGCCCTCCGGTTCGGCAAGGCGCAGCGTCACTTCCGTCATCGCGCGGGAGACGAGACGCATCTCCTGCGTACGCCGGATCATCGCGGCCACCGTGAAGAAGAGCATCGGCGGCAGAACGAGCGTGGCGAAGAAAAGCCAGAAATAGGGAAGGTCGATCACGTCGAGCAGTCCCGCCGTGTCGGCGAGGTCGTGATAGGCGCGCGAATAGCCGATGAGCACGGCCATGACGATCCACCACGCAGAAGCGACGGCGGCGACATAGAGCGGCATGCGCGGCGGACGGGCATGAAGCGCGGCGAGGATCTGACCGACCGACTGGCGGTCGTCGTTCGCCGGCAGGTGTGCCATGCGCCGGGTCGAAGGACGGCGTCGGACGCTGGGCTGTTCGTCCGCGAAGGGCGGCGGGACGGGAACAGATGCCGTCTCGCGCCGGCGCGGCTCGTCGTTTGCCGCTGCTTTCACGGGATCGGCGGCAGGCGTTTCGCCGCCGATTTGCAGTGCCTCTTCGATGGCAGACAGTGCTGCCTGTGTGGGATCCTGGGATTTCTTTGTGTTCTTCGCCATCTCGACCGCGCCTCCGGGCCGTACGCTGAACCTCGACCGGCGAAACACCGGCGAAGGAGTTCATTCCGACAGGGCAGCACTGCCCGGGGCGACGCCCCACGCAGTTACCACCCGATTTGCTTGCTGCTGTATCCGCGGCGCGCCAGCCCTCGAAAACGCCAGTACACCGGGACACCCGTCCACCGCGGGGGTATCCTAGACCGGCTGCGGCGGCGGGGAAACGAAGAACGTTACCGCTTTCCAAACATCGTTAACGTCTTGTTCACCATGAGAACCAAGCATTTTCAATGCTGGACAAGCGCTTGTGGCGGGTTTTTGGCGTCTCGATGCGGCCCGGAATTAACCCGAACCGGGCTTTCACCTTTCCACATCTTCTGTAGGGAAC
>CAZYSW010000573.1:0-3911 GCA_964650105.1 uncultured Nannocystaceae bacterium | reverse complement strand
CCCGCGATGAGGGCGAAGACCCACCGTCTCCCGTTGTTGCTCCCCCTGCTCGCATCCGCGCTCGCGCTGCCCGGATGCCCGAGCGAAGACGAGGATCTCACGCACGGCTACATCAAGATGGAGCTGCGGCGCGGTCAGAACCAGGCGGAGAGCCCCTATCCGGGCACCGTCGAGATCGTGGCGACGGTGCAGTACGACAAGTGCATCGCCGACTTCTACGACGCCAACCCCAACTATCAGCAGGACGGCGTCGACGGTGAGCTCGTGTTCGGCAGCGAAGAGTTGGGCGGCGAGGGCTGGATAGACCGCCTGTGCGACGGTGCCGAGAACGATCAGGTCGACTGCACGGTGCTGGAGATTCGTCAGCAGCTCAACGTGCAGCCCAAGCACCTCGTCGTGCGCTACAAGATCAACGGCCCGAACCTCGAGACGCGCTTTTTGAAGGTGGGGCCGTTCCCGACGACCGAGACCGCGCAGTGCGATGCCGGGGGCCTGGCCATCGTGCGGGTCCCGGGCAACGCCGCGGTGGGTTACGACGCGAACGGCAATCAGATTTGGGTCCCGGGCACCGTCACCCCCAGCCAGGCGGAGACGAATCAGGGGCAGCGCATCGAGATCAACGCCGAACGCGTCGGCAGCTGATCGTTGCGGACCGATCCACATTCGATGAACCGGGCTCTCGGGATCGTCGTCGGCGCGACGATTCCGCTCGTGCTGGGGGCCTGCGTCGGGGCCGGGCCGACTAGCGACGTGGCCGCCGAGCGCCCGCCCGAAGAAGGTCCCCCGCCGGCGCCGCGCTGTCGCGACGTCCCGGTGCCCCCCGAAGCCGTGGCGGTGTTTCCGGGGACGACGTGCCCGTGGATGCTGACGCTGGACGGCGGCACGCTGCGCTTGACGAGCCTGGCGTTGGAGCCCGAACCGGCGAAGTCGGGTGCTCCGCCCGAGGCGTGCGCGCGATTTTCCTGTCGGTACGAGGGCGCGTACGCGTCCATCGGACCCGTGGTGCTGGCGATCGAGCAGTCGCCTCAAAGCGAGATGCCCCAGGGGCTTCACCTCGGCCACGCCACCGAGGAGAACCTCCGGTTCGTCGATCTGTGGGATGGCGCGGGCCCGTCGGTGATGGGCGATTTCACGCCGCTGGGCCCCGCGCACGGCCTCGCTCCCTACGTGTGCGACGGTGGCCTGGCGCTCCTGATCGAGCCGCGGCTCGAGCCGGGCAAGCGGATCGAGCCTCCACCCGAGCTCGTGGCTCGCGAAGGTCTGTACGCCCCGGACCTGCAGTCGCACCGCGCCGCCGACGGACTCGACCGGTCCAAGTGCGAGCGCATCGACCTGCCCATCCCCTGACGCGCATCCTCGGGGGCCCGTGTCTCCCGATCGCGGCGATGTTCGATCGCTACCCGCACGGGAGGATGGCCTGGAGATCGGGGGGCCAGGGGGCGACGAAGCCGATCGTGTCGCCGGTGCGGGGATGCGGGAGCCAGATGCGCTCGGCGTGCAGCGCGTGCCGAGACAGGCCGAGCCGCGCCTCGAGCTCTGCCAACGGCCGACCGTTCTCCACCACGTCGAGGAAGTGCTCCTCGTCGACGCCATAGAGCTTGTCGCCCACGACCGGGTGTCCCAGGTGGGCCAGATGCACGCGGATCTGATGCTGGCGGCCCGTCAAGGGCCGGCACGCCACGAGCGTGACCGGCTCGCCCCGGAACGTACCGACGGCGACGGGCTCGATCGAGGTCTTGGCCGGCAAGCCACCGTCGTCGAGACGCCGCACCCCCATCTTGATCCGAATCTTGGAACCCGCCGCCGGACCGATGGGGACCTCGACGACGGCGGGTGCGTCGATCGTGCCGTGCACCAGCGCCAGGTATTGCTTGCGAACGCGTCGCTCCTGAAAGGCCCGCTTGAGCACGCTTCCGCTCGCCACGGTGCCCGCAGGGGTCGCCGAGCGCCGGCGGCCGAACACCATGATCCCCGACGTCTCGCGATCGAGGCGATGGGCCATCTCCCATCCGTGTCCAACGCCGAGGCGCTTGCGCATCAGGGCGGTGAGCGTGTTGTGGTGGTAGCGAGCGCTCGGGTGCACCGGCAACCCCGCGGGCTTGTCGAGCACCAGGAGGTCGGCGTCGGCGTAGATGACGTCGTAGTCGAGCACCACGGTCGGCTCCTCGGGCGCGGGGCGGTGGACGAGGATGACCTCGCCGAGGTACACGCGCGTCGACGGCCGCAAAAGTGGAACCGGGTCGCCGGCCCGCCGAACGTTTCCTCCGGCGATGATCTTCTGGATCCTGCACCGGGAAAGCCGAGCGATCCGGGCCTGCAAGAAGCGGTCGAGACGATACCCGTCGAGCCCGGCGTCGACCGGGAGGGGGATGGTGATCACGGCCCGTTCCTCCTCCGGCTCCTCGAGCGGCTCCCCGCCCGGCTCGCGTCCGGCGGCTTTCCGGTATACTTTTCCTCCCATGAGTTCCAAGACCGCTGAGGCACCCAATCCTAGTTCCTCCGGCGAGGACGAGGGCGGCGGCCTGATTCCGTCGTTGGTGGCGGGCGCGGGGATCGCCATCGTCGTGGCCCTCCTGGTGTTGTGGCCGTCGGACGATGCCGAGGAGACCGCGCGCGACGAGGCCTCGGAGGTCGCGGTGAACGCGGCGGGCGCAGAGGGCGCGAACCCGGCGCGGGCGGGCCGAGGAGGCGTGGCCGCGCGGCGCGTGGACGACGCGCGACGGCCGGCCGCGCCGCGTCGCAACCCGGCGGTGCAGCTCCCGCCGGTGGGGCTGGCCCCCGCCGTGCCCCCGGACGAGGAGCCCCCCGAGTTCAGCAGCAAGGCGGAAGCGATCGCGTGGTACGAGAAGAAGCTCGAGCAGGCGATCAAGATGCGAGAGGCTCGCAAGAAGTTCGCCGACCGCCTCCCGGAGATCGAGGCCAGGATCAAGAAGGGTCCCAATCCCGAGTCGCGCCTCGAAACGTTCGAGCAGCGCCGCAAGGTCGTCGAGGACAACTACGAAGCGGCGCGCAAGCACGTCGAGGAACTCGAGAAGAAGCTGGCGGAACTGCGCGGCTGAAGCGGGTCGCGGAGTCGTACGCCCCGGCGCTCGAGCAGGCGGGTCGCGACGATGACCGTGACGCTCGCGTGCCGGCACACGGCCCGCACGCTCCGGCGTCCGTTCGTCGACGACGACGTGCCGCCCACCTTTGCGGCCTTCGGTACGGTCGAGATCGTGCGCGACGCCGCCGGGATTCCCGGACCGTGTCCCGAGCATACGCGGGCCCGGCTGCAGCGCGACATGGCCACCCGCGGCAACACGGGTTCTCGACGTGGGCGGTCGTGCACCGCGAGGCGGGTCCATCGGCGACGCGGGGCCGAGGCTCCCGGCGAAGACGCGTCGGTGGCTCGACGCCCGATCTGACCCGGCTCGCCAGCACGACGACGCCCCGGCGACCGCACGATCGGCGGCCACGATGTTCCGGGCGACGTCCCCCAGACGGTGTAGCCCGCTGCGTAGAAGAGGAGCTGCACATGCGCATCGCCTACACGCTCATGGGCCTGTCGCTCGCTGCGTTGGGGTTGGCCACGCCTTCCGCTTTGCAGGCGTACGCGACCTCCCCGCCGGCTCCACCCGCGGCCCCCCCTCAGGAGGCGCCGTCCGAGCCGCCTCCTGCACCGCCTGCCCCCGCGGCGCCGGCGGCTGGACCCCAAGACGCCGCCGGGCAAACGCAGGAAACCCCCGCGGCGCCCGTGCGACGCAACGTCCTGGTCCACCTCACCAAGGACACCGGCGATCTGCACGCGGTGAGCATGGCCTTGCGGATCGCAAGGGCCATGGCCCAGCGCGGCGCGAGCGTCACGCTGTACTTGGACCTGGAGGCCGTCCGCCTGGTCGACAAGCGGGCGCCCGGCGATCTCACCTGGGGTG
>CAZYSW010000572.1:0-3912 GCA_964650105.1 uncultured Nannocystaceae bacterium | reverse complement strand
CGAGCCCCACCCCGCGTCCCGACACCTCTGTCACCGACGAAGCGGTCGAGATGCCGCCCCGCAGGAGCAACTCCAAAATCGCTTCCTCGGAAGGGTCACCGGCGGAGGGGATTCCCCGCTCTCGCGAGACCCTTCGGACGGCATCCGTGTCGATCCCCCTCCCGTCATCGTGGCACGTGAAACAGACACTTCCTCCGACACGCTGCACCTTTACCGTGACCATGCCCTGCGGGGACTTGCCGGAGGCGCGCCGCTCCGCTTCGCTCTCGATGCCGTGGGCAACGGCGTTGCGGACGAATTGAACGAGAGCGCCCTGGACCGACGCGAGGAGATGGCCTTCGAATCGAAGGTCTCCGCCGATGGACTCGAACGTGACGCGCTTTCCGAGTGCGGAAGCTGCGTCGCGGGCGGTACGCTCCAGCACTCCGAAGATGGCCGACGCAGGAACCAGCCGCAGCGCTTCGGCAGTGTCGCGGGCGGATGCCAGCTCCCGGCGGATCGCCTCGGCTCTGATCCCGATGTCCCGGTCGAGCCGCCGGACGTGATCGCGGAGCTCCTCGGCGATCGTCCGGCCTCCGCCCGCGCGTTCACTCCCGCGCGAACGAAGCTGATGAACCATGAGATCGGCCAAGCGCTGAATCTGCTCGACGGACCGGAGCTCTCTCATGAGGCCCGAGAGCTGCGCCTGGGACTCGTCGAGCCCGTGGCGCAGTCGGTCGATCTCCTCGACATCGGCCCGCAACGTCCTTACCAGCTCATCGCCGCCCGCCGTCGCCGTCGCCGTCCTATCGCTCGCAGGGCGACGTGTGAGCGTCTCGACCCGCCCCTCGAGCGCACGAAGAATTCCGACCAGGGACTCGAGCTCCGTCGGACTGGGCGCGGTGTCGCCGGATCTGAGGGGGGCCAACGCGTCTTCGAGCGCGTGGGCGAGATCGGCGATCTCTCGATGTTTGACGACACGCGCCGCCCCCTTCAGGGTGTGTGCAGCCCGCAGCAACCCCGCGATGCGTTCCCGTGCGACGGCGCCCCGTTCGAGCTCCAGGACGTCGCGCGAGAGGCTCTCGACGAGCTCCCGGGCCTCCACCCTGAAGTACTTGTAGGGGTCGCTGGCCACCTAGACCACCTCTGGCTCCACGAGCCTTCGGAGCTCACGCGAAAGGCCCGCCAGCTCCGAGGCCGTTTGCAGCGTCTGGGCCGAGCTCGCTTCCGTTTCCTTCGTGCTCTGGGCGACGTTCGAGATGGCGAGGTTCACCTGCTCGACGGCCGTCGTCTGCTGCGTGGTGGAGAGCTCGATCTCCTTGGCGGCTTCCGTGGTCGTTCCCAGGAGCTTGGTGATCTGATTGAACGCGGACGCCACGTTGGAGAACTGTTGCAGTCCGAGCTCGACGGACTTCGCTCCGCTTTCGGTGGTCATGATGGTCCCGTTCACGGCGCTCCTCACGTCATCGATCAGCAGGCGGATCTCCTTGGCCGATCCACCCACGCGGTCCGCGAGCTTGCGGATCTCTTCGGCGACGGCACCGAACCGCTTGCCCGCATCCCCGGCACCCGCCGCTTCGATGGTCGCGTTGATGGCCAAGATATTGGTCTGTTCGGCGAGCTCGGACACGATCTCCAGAACGGCTCCGATCTGCTGCGACTTTTTGCCCAACTCGAGCATGTGGGTGACCACCAGGTCGACCTGTTGCTTGATCGTGAGCACCGAATCCTGACCACGATCGACGGTCTCTCCTCCGGTGCGAGCTGCGTCCACGCTCTTGTCGGCGATCTGCGTGACCCGTCTCGCGCTCTCTGCAATCTGCCGGGACGTCGCGAGCAACTCCACGATCGTCGTGGTGATTTCCTTCATGGCGGTGGCCTGTTCCTTGGCCCCGCTGGCTTGCTGCTTCGCAGCCGACTGGAGCTCCGCCGACGAGCTCTGAATCTGCGCCACCGATGCGCCGATCTGGCGCCCAAGAGTGCGCGTCAACACGACGGCGATCCCCAAGGCGAGCAAGATGGTCGCAGTGGCCGCACCGATGAGGACGTTCGCAGCTTGCGAAGCGGTGACCGAAGCCGCCTCCTTGGCGTCCTCCAACCTGCGCTGTTGCAGCGCGGAGACCTCGGCAATTCGACGAGCAAGGGTCTCGCCCTTCGGCTGCACTTCTCCGTCGAAGGCCTCGATGATGTCCGCCAAAGGAGCCTCCGACCGTCGCATGGAGACGAGCTCGTCGAGCCCCTGTCGGTGCTCATCTTCCAGCGCGCCGATCGCGGCGAGGAGCTCACTCACATCCGCACCCTCGGCGCGCTCTCGGAGGCGGGCGAGAGCAGACTCGAACACGGCAGCATACGAGGAACGTTCCTGCAGATCGCGTGCGTCGCCGGTGAGCAGGAATCCCCGCACGGAGCTGGTCTTTCGCGCATTCGCTGCCCCGAGAATCTCGAGATCGACCTGGTCCTGGGCGTATCGAGAGATCACCTCGTCCTTGGCGGCGACGACGGTATCGAGCGCGTAAACGGCCACGCCGCTGATCACGATCACCAAAACGGCAATCGACATGAATCCGGCGGCAAGCTTGCGGCCGAATGTCCAGGTTCTACCCATTATGACGGCTCCTTGGGTTTGCTGCGGGCTTCTTCGGTCAACCACTGCACGAGCGCCGAGAAATCGACGATCGGCCGGGTGACTCCACCCAGTGAAATCGTTCCACGCACGATGCCCGGACTGCCCGTCTCGGGCTGGGCGGTCTCCCCAGGCGCTTCCGTACAAGCCTCCAGCTCGTCGAAAGCGACGGCCAGCCGCGGCTCGAGGGCTCCGATCGCAATCCAGCGGGGAGCTGCCGGACTCACGCAATGACCGAGCAACAATCTGAGATCATAGATCGGGACCACGGTGCCCCGAACGCCGGCCAAGCCCAGCAGTGCGGGTTCGGGACCCGGGATCGGGACGATCTCCCGATCCGCGTGAACACTCGCCAGTTGCGAGACCCGCACCGCATACGGCTGGCCGGCGATGCGGATCGCGAGAAACTTCTCCTGCGAGACCGGCTCCCGACGCGGCTCCGCGAAGGAGACGTCGAAGAGCCGTTGCAACCTCGCCGCGCTCACGCGCCCCACCGTCTCGTCGACGCTCATTGTCCACCCCCACAGGCAGCGAGCTGAGATCGACAGAGCTGGACCAGAGCCTCCCGCCCAAATCCACCGCCGAACAGCAACAGTCGCGCCTGATCCTCGCGCTCCAGGAGGACGAGCGCCGTGCCGAGCTCGCGTCGGGCGGCGGTCTCGTCACCCGACCGACGGGCGAGCAGTCCCAAGTGAAGCCGCGGCATCGCGAATGCAGGCTCGAGATAGGTCGCAATGCGATCGTGCTCGAGCGCCGCAGCGATGTCCCGTGTTCCTTCGGCGCACAATGCCAGGAGGTAATGCGCCCCTGCATGGAAGTCATCGAGCTCGAGCAGGCGCTCGCACAGCGCTCGTGCGGCGTCCAACTCTCCAGAGTGCGTCAGCAGTACCGCCCGCAGGAGCGCGACCTCGGGATCCCTCGAGAGATCCGGCGGAAGCCGCCCCAGGTGCTCGATCGCATCCGAGAAGCGTTCGTCGGCCAGGAGCTCCATCGCCGCGCTCAGGTCGGGACGTCTCCCGGAGTCGACGAACCTCGCTTCGTCGGCCTCGCTGTGGGGCACCGCGACGCTCGCCAGTGAAGCGATACGCTCCGACGTCCGCTGCACGGTCTCGACCCAGCTCGACACCCAGTGAGGCTCGGCGACTCGCGAGGCCGTCGACGAGCTCGGCGTACTGCCGAACCTGGTCGGCGCGCTGCGATGGGTGCTCCCCGAGGATCTCTTCTGGTAGTAGAACGTCCCATGCGTATGCCGCAGGTGATAGTCCTGCGTCACCCCCCGAAGGGTCTCGGCGTGTCCGAGGAAAAGATGC
>CAZYSW010000571.1:0-3914 GCA_964650105.1 uncultured Nannocystaceae bacterium | reverse complement strand
TTCGCGGAGGCCATCGGGGTGATCAAGTCCGCGTGCGACGAGTTCGTGCCGCCCGGCTGAGCACGGTCACGCGCCCGGAGGCCCCGCCACCATCGCGTGCCGGTTCAGGGGGCGTGGCCGCCGGACGACGTCGCGGGACCGACGAGTCGATCGATCAAGTGGGCGGCCACGGGCTCGCGGGTCCTCACCACCGGGCCCGCCAGGATGCCTCCCGCCACCAGCAGGACCACCAGACCGACCAGCGCCAGGCGCTCTCGGGGCAAGAGGTCGCCGACGGCCAGGCTCGACGGGGCCGGTCCGTAGAACGTGCGCGTGAAGGCACGAAGGATGGTGAAGCCGTTGCAGCCGGTCGCCACGACGATGGCCGCACCGATGCCCGGATACGACGCCAGCGCACCGTGGACCAGAAGATCCTCGGCCACGAACCCCAGCGTTCCGGGGAGCCCGACGCTGGCGAAGCCGAGGATCAAGAAGGTCGCCGCCAGGCGAGGCGCCCGCGTGGCGAGGCCCGCGTAGCTCTCGAGCGATCGCTGGCCGATGCGTGCCTCGACGGCACCGATGGCCAGCGCCAGTCCGGTCAGGGCCAGCCCCACCGACAGCCAGAGGGTCAGGCCGCCCGCCATCCCGTCGGGCGTGGTGCACTCGAGTCCGACCAGGACCAGCGCCGACTGGCTGACGACGAGCCAGCCGAAGGCGCGGCGCAACGTCTTGGCCACCAGCCCCAATGCCGCACCGTAGACGCTGGCCACCAACGCGATGCGAGCGACCACGGGAAGCGCCTCGGCGAGCTGCTCGGGGAAGAGGGGGATCCCGATCCGGACCAGCACGAACGCGCCGATCTGCGGGGCCGTCAGCAAGATGAGCGACAACGGGCCGAGCCGTTCCGACAGGGCCGGGATCCAGGAGTGGAACGGGAACGCCCCCTTGCGCAAAACCACCCCGACCAGCAAGAGCGGCAGCGCGATCCAGGGCGGCCGCAGCTCCACGGTGCTCGCCGACAAATCGACGAGGGACAGCGGCGCCGCGACGCCGGCACGCATCGCCGCGTAGCCGACCGAGGCAATGGCGACGGCGATCATGGTGGCGCTGCCGAACAGATACAGGAGGTACAGACGGCGCGCCGAAGGCCCGCGGTGGTGCTGCGTCGACGGCAAGGCGGGCACCAGCGCGAGCACGTAGGCCGCCGTGAACAGGCCGAGGTCCAGGGTCAGAAACAGCGTCCAGGTGGCCGCCAAATGGATGATGGCGGCGCTGGCCCGCGTCGGCTCGAACGCCACGCGGGGTGTCCCCGCCATCACGGCGAGCACGACGATGGCGGCGTAGGCCAAAAGCGGAGCGTTGAGGGGATCGAGCGCCAGGACCGGACGCGGGGCGCCGAGGATCGCGAGCTCCACCGGATCGATCCAGCGGGTGTCGGCCGAGGCTCCATGGACCAGGATCGTCGCGCCCACCCCCAAAAGGGCCAGGGCGGCCGCAGCCCCGACCGCGAGCCGGCGAGCACGCGACGGATCCGACACGCGAGCCAAGAGCACCCCGATCAGGAGCGTCAGGACGATCGCCGACGTCAGCCACGGAAACGAAAGCCGGGTCATCGCTCGGCCTCCGTGCCGTCGCGCGCCACCGGGGCCTCGGGGCGTGCGACCGTGTCGGGATCCGGCGCGGCCGGAGGCTCGAACAGGGCCGCCCATCGCGCTTCTGCGCGATCGATCCGTTCGAGCAGGCGAAGCATCGGTCCGACCACGAAGCGATCGAGCAGCGCATCGAGCCCACCTCGATGGATCGCCAGCGCATACAGCCGTCGGCGCAGCCCTGCGGGGAGGATCATCTCGTAGTGCCCCCCGGTGGGATCCAGGTGTCCCCCCGCGGCCGCGTGGATGCGATGGAAGTCGTGCAGCATCGACGGCGCGCGCAAGAGCTGCAGGGTGCGGACGCTGGCGTGCCCGGCGATGTGCACGAGCGCGATCATGCGGAGCCCCAGCCCGATCTCGGCCAGAATCAGGCCGACCTGGGCCATCGACGCGTAGGCGAGCTGGTTTTTGGCATCGGCCTGGGCCCGACCCGACAGCGTGGCGAGCAGCGCGGTCGCGATCCCGACGACCACCAGCGCGGTCGCGGCAATCGGCGCGCGCTCCAGCACCGGCGCGTTGCGCAAAAGCAGATAGGCCCCCGCGTGGATCGACAGGCCCCCGTAGAAGATGGCACTCGACGGCGTGGGGCCCTCCATGGCGCGAGGCAGCCACCCCGAGAACGGCACCTGGGCCGACTTGCCCATGGCCGCCAACACCAGCAGAAGGCCCACCGGGGTCGCGATCGCGCCGTCGAAGGGGGCCGTGCCGCCGGGCCAATGATCCCCGTATGCGGTCTGGTAGTCCGCGGCGACCGTGTGGTGGTGAAAGAGCACCACCGCCACGAGCAGCGCGACGTCGCAGGTTCGATACACCGCGAAGGTCCGCAGGGCATTGCCGGACGGGCCTTCACGGTGGTGAAAGAAGGCGATGAGCAGCGCCGAGGTGATGCCCACCAGCTCCCATCCGGCGAACAGGAGGTCGATGCTCCCCGCCATGACGATGATGAGCATCCCGGACGCGAACAAGAGTGTGAGCAAGAAGAAGCGCGGGTATCCGGGATCGCGGTGCAGGTAGCTGCGAGAGAAGCGGCCGATGACCCCTCCGAGCACCGCCGTCAGCAACATGAAGGGGAGCGACAGGCGGTCCACCAGAATCGAGAGCTCGAAGACGTAGTTTCCGACCGAAAACCATCCCCCGAGGTCGACCGAGATCCGGTCGACGTCGTGGATCGCCATCCCCACGAGCAATCCGATCGAGGCGAGCAACGAGAGGCCGAACGCCAGGGCGGTCAGGCGCGCGACGAACCGCTCGCCGGGGGCCCGGAAAAAAAGCATCGTCGCGCCCACGCAGAAGAACGCGAGGAGCGGAGCCAGCAGCGCGCCGACACCGAGGAATTCGAGCACATCGACGAACGTGATCATGACAGCGACGGCGCCTGGCGGGCCATCGCGGCCTCGACGACCGCGATGGGGAGGTGGTCTCGGCGTCCCCGGTACCAGTCGATGGACCGTGCGACCCGGGGCAATCGCGTCGTTCGGGGGACGAAGGGTTCGAATCGGCCGCCCGTATGGACGCTCACCCGGCCGGTGTGGGGGTGGACGAGGGCGAGTTGGATCCACGCGTTTCGAACCAGGTCGGCGACCGCCCGGTGGCGCTCGAGCGCCTTGGCCAGATTCTCTTCGGTCGTCTCGACGACGACCAGGAGCCGGACCGGTTCGTGGATCTCCACCATCTGCCAGGGCAACCCCGTGCGGAGGTCGCTCTGATGGCCGTTCATGACGCCGATGAGCCCCGTCACGTTGTGGGGGAGCTTGGTCCCGCACCCGTAGCGCTCGTTGTCGACGAAGGAGAAGTAGTACTCGAGGCTGATGCCGGCCCCGACTGGACCCGCCGAGGCCAAGAGGTGCCCGAGGATCTCCGCGTCGGGATCGGTGGTCGGATCGTACGAGACGAGGAAGGCGCGGCGATCCAAGAAGAGCCCCCGGGTGATCGCACGCCGGCCGAAGATGCACACGGCATTGGTCGCGTGGCCGTATTCGGGACGCGGCTGGGCCAGATCGCTAGCGCGGGCCTCGACGTGCCGCAAGGCGGCCGTCGGCGTGACGTCGAGCGGCACGGAATCGAACCGGCGACAGCGCTCGTGGGCGCTCAGGGTACGAGCGCGGTCGAGCGCCTCGCACAGCCTCGCCAGGTGTCCCCGGTGGCTCTCGGGGACCTCGTCGAGGTCGTAGAGCTCCACGGCATCGTTGCAGCTATTGTGGAAGCCGCCGACGAACACGGTGCTCGCTCCGACGACGAGCCCGCGTCGCTGCAGGATGTCCCGCACCTGCGGGTCGTTGGCCATCA
>CAZYSW010000570.1:0-3922 GCA_964650105.1 uncultured Nannocystaceae bacterium | reverse complement strand
GTGGCCGTCGAGCCCTCGGTGTCCTCCCCGAACAGCCCGACGCTCCGCGTCGGGGCGACACACCCCTCCGAGGCGACGGGCACGACCAGGCCCAGCGAAGCCGCCGCCCACCATCGACATCGCGCGAAACCGCCCTCGACCATCACGAACCCCACGCCTCCCTATTGGCCGTACCCGCCCGGCATCGTTTCGCTTCGAAATGCCCTCGATCAGCCCGGTTTTTCTCTTCGAGAGAACGTCGTCCCGACGGGTGTCCGCCGCACGCCCACCGATCGGGCCGAACCGAACCCCGCCCGCGGCGCCCCGACGTCTTCGACCGCGGGGGCGCCCGGGCGCCCGCGGACACCACGGTGGTTTCGTGCCTCTATGCACGATTCCATGCAGGGTTCGCCACTCTATGCAGCCCGCCCCCGAGGTACGCCGTCGCACGTGTCTTGCTCGTCGAGACGCACGCCTGGTGCGGCGCCGCCTCGTGACGCCCCCCACGATCACACGCCCCGCCCCCGCCCGAGGTACCGATCGAGCGCCTCGTGGCCGAGGTAGATCGCCGGAAGCGTCCCGAGGGCGATGAGAAACTTGTAGCCGTAGTTGGTCACGCTCAACTCGACGACCTGCGCTGCGTCGAGCTTGCCCGGCAGACCGAACGCGATGGTGTTGATCACGAACGTGTCGATGAACTGGGAGATCACCGTCGAGCCCACGGCGCGCAGCCACAAGAGCCGTCCCCGCGTACGCTGGCGGAGAAACACGAACACCAGGACGTCCACCAACTGGCTGACCGCGAACGCGACCACCGATCCCACGATGATCCACATCGACTGGCCGAACACCTGCACGAACGCCTCGTCGCCGACGGGCGAGATGTCGGCGGCCGGCACCAACATGCACAACCAAAGCAACAAGAACGTGTATGCGATGAGCCCCACGGCCAAGAACGTCAGACGCCGCACGGCGACCGGACCGTAGTACTCGTTGACCAGATCCGTGGTCACGAACACCACGGGCCACGGGATCACGCCGATGCTCATCACCCACCCTCCCAAGGTGAGCAACTTGCCACCGATGAGCTCACCGAGAATCGCGTGGGTGATGAACACGCCGGTGAGCACCAAGAACACCGTGTCTCGCCGGCTCGGCGGGCCCGCGTCTCCCTGGGTCACGCTGTCGTCGAGTTGCCTCACCGTCCACGAGCAGGGTACCGAAGAACCGGCGTGGGGTGAGCACGCCGCCGGCGTCGCCGGGACGGAATCGCGCGACGCGTCTCCATCGAGGCCGGCAGGGTATCGGAGATGCCACCCCGGGCGACCTCACCGTCGCCACCGACGGCGATAGCCTCCTGCTAGTTGTAGGCCAGCTCGACCGCGCGGCGCAGGTTCACCGAGACCAGCTTCGAGATGCCGCGCTGCTCCATGGTGACGCCGTACAGCCGATCGGCGGTCTCCATGGTCACCTTGTTGTGGGTGATGATGACGAACTGCGTCTGCCCCGCCAGCTCGCGAACGAGCTGGCAGAACCGAGCCACGTTGGCGTCGTCGAGCGGAGCATCGACCTCGTCGAGCAGACAGAACGGGCTGGGCTTGATGAGGAAGATGGCGAAGATCAGGCTGGTTGCGGTCAGGGCCTTCTCGCCGCCGCTGAGCAGATCGAGGCTGCGGAGCTGCTTGCCGGGAGGCTGCGCCACGATCTCCACGCCGGTGGTCAGCAGGTCCGAGGGGTCGGTCATCTCCAGCTTGGCGCGCCCACCGTTGAACAGGCGCGGGAAGATCTGCTGGAACTTCTCGTCCACCGCGTGGAACGTCTCCTTGAAGCGCTCGCGCGTGGTCTTGTTGATGCGATCGATCGCCTCCTGGAGCTGCGCGATGGCCTGCTCCAGGTCGTCCTTTTGCCCCTTGAGGTACTCGAAGCGCTTGCTGACCTCGTCGTACTCGTCGATCGCCGTGAGGTTGACTTCCCCCATCCGCGACAGGATGCGCTTGAGCTCCTTCTGCCGCGCCTGCTCGGGTTCGCCCACCAGCGGACGATCGTGGTAGTCGACGAGGACCTCGGTCAGCTCCGCGTCGAAGCGCTCGCGAACGTCCGAGAGCAGGTGGTGCCGCTCGAGCCCGATCTCCTGCAGGCCCAGCTCGACCTCCTGCAGGCGTTCTCGTCGCTCGTCGAGATCCCCGCGGAGCGTCCGCATCGAGGCCTCGATCTCGTCGAGCTCCAGACGCAGAGCCTCGAAGCGCTCGCGTGCGTCATGCACGGCCGCCGTCGCCTCGCGGCTGCGCCCCACCAGGGCCTCGCGCTCTCGACGGGCCTGCTCGGTCGCCGCCTCCAGCTCGCGGACCTTCGCCTTGGCGGCCGCGGCCGTCTCCTCCAGCCGGCGAATCCTCTGCCGCTCGCTCTCGGCCTGCCGCAGCAAGCGTTCGTGCGCCTCGGCCAGCGCGTCGCTCTGCTGCTGCCAGCGGGCCAGCTCCACCTTGGCGTCGGTCAGCGCCGCCGAGAGCCGCTCGCGCTCGCGCTCGAGCTCGGCCACGCGCTCCTCTCCGGCCGAGATCGCGCGCTCCAGCTCGGCCTGCCGCGCCCGCCCTTCGGACAGCAGGCGATCCAGCTCGACGATCTCTCGTCGACGCCGCTCCACCTCCTCGGCCAGCGTCGCGGCTTCCGCCTCGAGTTGATCTCGCTCCGCGCTCAGGCGCTCGGCCTCGTCGCGTGCCCGATCGAGCTGCCCCTGCAACTCGAGGCGGGACTTCTCGGCGGCCAGGATCTCCGCCTCGTTCTGCTCGCGTGCGGCCTCGACGTCGGCGAGCTCCTGCGCCAGGGCCAGGTGCCGTCCGCGGGCCTGCTCGAAGCTTTCGCCGAGCTCTTCGAGGATCTCCTGCAGCTCTCGAATCTCTCGCTTCTGCTGCAGGAGCGCGGCGTTGAGGGCCGTCGGCGAGCCACCCACCACCACGCCGCTGGGCTCGAGCCGGTCGCCGTCGAGGGTGACCAGCGTCGCCCCGAGGTCTCGCGTCTGCCACAGCTCCAGCGCGCGACCGAGCCCTTCGACCACGATCGCGTCGCCCAGGAGCTCGCGCGCCAACGGGCCCAGCTCTCCGGTCACGGACACCAGGTCGCGCAAACGCCCGACGACCCCGGGCGCCCGCAGGACGTCGTCGGCCGCCGTGGAATCTTCGTCGCCGGGGCTGCTGCCCGCGGCCTCGGTCCCGAGCGCCCCCGGGGGACGGGGCGTCTCGGACAGGTCGACGACCTCGATGCCCGAGCGGATCCGGTCCACCCCGTCGGCGGGCACCGACCACCCCAGCGGCGCCCCTTCTCCCACGCCCTCGCATCCGATCCCGGCGGTGCGCGTGACGGCGCCGGGTCGGCCTCGCCGCGGCAAGAAGGTGGTACGGCCCTCCTGTTCACGCTTGAGGATCTCCACCCCGGCCGCCGCCACCGAAGGCTCGTCGACGACCACCCCCTCCAGGCGGTCGCCCAAGATGGCGCTGACCGCCGTCTCGAGGTGCTCGGGCGCGCTCACGTAGTCCGCCAAGATGCCGTGGATCACCCGTGGCGCGCTGGCCTCTCCGCCGACGCCCAGCGTGGACGCGGCCTCGAGCTCTTCGCGGTGCTGCATCACCACCTGCACGCCGCTGTGGCAGCCGCGATACCGGTTTTGGATCTCCTCGAGCGACTGCAAACGCGATCGGCAGCGGTGGACCTCCGCGCGCTTGGTGTCGAGCTCCACCTCGGCCGCCGATACTCGATTGCGCAGGACGCCTCGGCGGTTGTCCAGCTCGGTCTTGCGCCGCTCGAGGCGTGCGACCGTGATCTCGGCGGCCTCCAGGGCCTGGCGCGCCTCGTCGGGCAGCGCGGCCAGGATGCCGAGCCGATCCTGCAAGGCCGCGGTCGCCTCGCGCGTCTGCTCCCCGCGGCGACGCAACTCGTTCATCGCCTCGTC
>CAZYSW010000569.1:2527-3942 GCA_964650105.1 uncultured Nannocystaceae bacterium | reverse complement strand
GCGGCGCCGAGCGCAGCCGACGACGAGGCCATGTTCGCCGCGGACCGCGCGGCGCTTTCGGCGGGGCTACGCGGCTACGTCGACGACTGCGCGCGCCAGCAGGGCGCCGCGTGCGAGCAGCTCGGCAACCACTTCCGCACGACCGACGCCCAGCGCGCCATTGCCTACTACCGCCTCGCCTGCGATCTCGACGCGTTCGGCGGCTGCCACGGCTGGGCGTTCACGCTGCTCGACCGCCCGACCCCGAGCCCGGATGACCACGCGCTCGCCTGGAAGCTCCTGAATCGCGCCTGCGACGGCGGCTTCAGCAAGAGCTGCTCGATGGCCGGGCTCCAGCTCTACTGGGGCAAGGGGAGGCCCGTCGATCGCCCCGCGTCTGCGCCCTATTTCCGCAAGGCCTGCGACGCCGGCGAGGTCACCGTCGCCTGCTTCAACCTCGCGATGATGATGGCAGCCGAGGAGATCCCGGGCGGCGCGGAGGGCGCGCTCGCGCTCTTCACCCGCGGCTGCGACGCCAAGGAGAAGGTCGCCTGCCACAATGCGGGCGTGCTCGCCGAGTCGGGCGCTGGCGGCCAGAAGGCGCCTGACGCGCAGGGCTTCTTCCAACGGGGCTGCGCGCTCGGCTACGCGGATGGCTGCGAGGCTGCCAAAGGGTCGAGCGGGCGAGGCCTGGCGAGCGGCAAGCGCTCGCCGACTCCCACCGTCGCCGAGTGGGATCAGGCCGCGGAGATCGACGTGACGGGCGCCAAGGCGCTCGGCTGCGAGACCAAGATGGTGCGCGAGTGGCTGCGCGTGTCGTGCCGCGACACGAACGATACGGGCGGCAAGCCCACCAAGCTCGAGCTCGTCAAGGGCGGCAAGGTCGACACCTATCGCTACGTCAAGGGGGCGATCACCTCGCTGGTCACGCCCTTCGTGGTCGGCGTGCACACCGAAGCGCGCTTCTCGTGGAGCGACAAGGCCCGCACCCTCGTCGTGACCTGGCCCGACGGCGCCCCTCGGCCCGCCACGGTGGCCGCGTTCCAGTCGCGGTGAAGCCGCGGCCGCGACCCGACGAAACGACGACCGAATCCCGACAGGCAGCGTGTCGTCGCCAAGCTCGCACCGAGACGCGACGCAGCGGCGGGGCCGCTCGCCTTCCGGCTGAGCGCCAGCAGGGGCGCCGATGCTGCTCATCCTGCCTCGGGCGCCGGATGACGGACACTGCCTCCCACTTACGCGAGCCCGCTTCTGTGGGAGTTGGGGCTCTTGCTGTTCGCTTCGTCGCGAGTTGGCTCGCTGCGAGAACAGACCACGCCCAACCAAACGGCCCTTGACGAGCGGCGGCTTCTCCACGATCCTCGGAGGGTCTACGGCGACGCCCTCACGAGGAGGGTGTTCAGGACAGCGGGGGCGCGATGACAGAGCTTCTACGA
>CAZYSW010000569.1:0-2503 GCA_964650105.1 uncultured Nannocystaceae bacterium | reverse complement strand
GGCTGGCTGGCTGGCTGGCTGCAACCTTCGCACCACGTGTTTCTCGCGTTGCACCGGTTCTGATGGCCTTGTCGTACGCCTTCGTCACATCGGACGCTGGCGCGATTGGCAACGGCATCGATGCACTTGACGATCCCTGGGGATTCGTCGTCCGCCTCCGAGGGCCCGAGAGCCTCAGCCAAAGCGGCGCCAGTGCCTGCTCGGCAACCGTTTTGGGCGCGCGCTGGCTCCTCACCGCCGCCCACTGCACTCACGGCCGTGAGGTCGCCACCTCATGCGGCGACCAGACGAGGTGTTCTCGCCCGAGCGAAATGGTTGGGTGAACAGCGGCTTCCTCGATTCGATCTGGATCACCCTCCCGGAGATCCCCAAGCCGGAAGGGGGCTCGATCCCGACGACCATCCCGCCAAGCTCAGCTACGATCGCAGTATGCTTCCCTGGAGCAGCTTTCCTGCGATCGCATCAGCCACCTGGGAGTGGAGCTATCACGCCGATTTCGCGCGCTGGACGGCGGATGGCCTGTTCCTTCAGGGACAGGCGCCCGCGGTCGCGGAGCACTTGAAGGGCGCCCTCTGGCTCCATGCGAGCACCGACATCGGCCACACCGTCGACCTCGGCAGCGGGCCCTACGCCACCGGCCTCCACGGCGAGCAGCTCGCGAACCACCACCTCGTGAGCTATGCGCCCTACCGCGAGCAATGCGCGACCGGGATGCAGTGGGCACCTGTCGAGGGAAACATTCCGATGATCGAGATCAAGTGGCCTGGCTACGAGACGGGGCCCGACCCCGTGGATCGCGTCGACGCCATCGCGGGCGAGGCGCATCTCATCATCCCCGGCGGCGGTGGCGTCTGGGGCACCATCGGCGGCGCGGGCTCCGCGACGCTCCTCACCCCCGTCGCGGAGCCCCTCCTCGCGGAGGGTTTCCGCTACCGGCTCGAGGATTCCTCGCTACGCGCGTTCAGCGCGGTGGAGCCGTTCTGGACGCAGGGCGCGGGTGCCGCTTTCCCCCTCGTCGCCTGGCTGAACGCAGACGGGGGCGACGAGCTCATCGACCTCGGAACGTTCGACGGAGCGTCGCTCTTGTCGGAGCTCGACCGTGAAGTCTGCCCGGCGAATTTCACGTGCATCTCTGGATACTGCGGCGAGGAGTACACCTGCGAGCCGTCCCCCGCCGATCCACTCGATCTCGGCGCACCCCACGCCGTGGACTACGTGGGCGTGCTTTCGCGCAGTCGGCGCGGACTCTTCGTGATCGGGGGCGACGACATCGCGACCAGCGAGCCAACCGGGGAGATCTGGTTCCTGCCGCTCGAGCTCGGCTCGTGGATCCCGATCCCGGTCGACGACCATCGGCCAGAGAAGGTGCTCGCCGCGACCTATTCGTGGGTCACCAACAGCCTCTACCTGCTCGACGAGCACGACGACGGCGCGCGGGTGTCGCTGGTGCAAGTGAAGGTCGATCAGCCCGCGGCCATCGTGCTCGCCACCTTCGCGCGCACCGCCGCTTGGTCGCGTCATGATCTGGTGATCGACCACGACGGGGCGCTCCTGCTCGCTTCATCGAGCGCCAGCTACAACAAGCACCGCATCGCGCGGATCACTGGGCTCGGCGGCACCCCGGTGGTCGACGGCGTCGACGCCGGCGACGCCCCGCTTGCCTTTATGCCGGTGGTCGACGTGGAAGGCTACACGCTCGTGACCTTGGTCGACGGCACAGAGGTCCAGCGCACCCGCACGGAAGCGCTCGATCTCGAGGACCCCGGCACCCTCGACGTCCTTGGGTATCAGCTATGACCGTCCACGGCTCCGAGACGGCTCCTTCACGGCGACGCCGCTGGCTCGCCGCCGCGGGGCTGCTGGCAGCGGGGCTGTGGGTCCTCGCAGGCCCGGCCTGCGGGAGCGAGGCGCCGGACTCGCCCGACGATCCGAGCGCGGGGGGAGGCGGCGGGGCCGGCGCCTCGTCGTCCACGACCACGAGCAGCGCTTCGAGCGCTGGCGCGAGCACGAGCGGCGCCGGTGCGGGAGGCCCGGGGGAGTGTAATCCGGGACCGCTCCCCGATGGCGTACCCGAGGACTGGGTGGAGTGGACCGACTGGTCGTGTGACTGCCGCCTGTACATCCCGGGGCCTGATGCCGTGCTGCCCCCCATCACCTGGGCTCCCTGCCCAGATGCACCGCCCGGGATAGATTGCGAGGCGCTCGCCACCGACTGGCTCGACGGCATGCCCGGCTTCATCGGCGCGGGCCAACCGGGACCGGGGATGGACGTCGACGCTGACGGCAAGGCCACCCTCCAGCTCTTTCGCTCCGTGCCCTTCCACCACACCGTGTTCGTGGTGGCCGACGTCGAGGGTCCTGTTCACAACGCAGTGCTGCGCCCACATCCGGGCTACAACGACCACCAACAGATCGGGTGCTTCCTCATCGGCGAAGACGTCAACGAGGGTCGCCACCTCATCATGGTCAAAGGGGCGCACGCGGGGAACGCCGATCCGAGCCC
>CAZYSW010000568.1:0-3944 GCA_964650105.1 uncultured Nannocystaceae bacterium | reverse complement strand
AGCAGGACTCCGGAACAGAACTCCGGAACAGAACTCCGGAACAGGAGCCCGGAGCTCGGGGGGCTCGTGGTCCTGGTATCCCGTTCAGGTGGTCGTGTATCGCAGCGGCGGGCTGTGGATAACTCGGTCGGAGTACGCGGCGCGGGGGCGCGTTCGCGGGTCGCCGGGTGATCCGGCGGTGGGCCGCTCGATCCGGAGGGTGGAGACGCTGCGGGAAACCGCATTCAACGGCGGTTCTCGAGGCGCTTCGTCGGCCGATGACGGTCGCGGTCGCGGCTGCGAACACCCGAGCAGAGGCGCATCGGCGCAGGTGTTCCGACGTTACGCACTGAACGTGATGACAGCGGAGCGAAGGCAGAAAAGTTGAGACACCGACTGGAAAGTGCTTCCTAAAATCCATTGAGTGGAATACATTGGCGATGTAGTTACGAGCTTGCTCTCTTGATGCGACCTGAACGGGGTCGACCCTCTCCCGCGAACCACTCCAAGACTCCCCCTCCACCGACACCGCCTCGACCCCGTCGCCCCGACTTCGGCACCGCACGCTTCATCGCTCGCCGCTCGCCGCTCTCCGCTCGCGTCTCTCCGCGTTCCCGTTCTCCTTCTCGCTTCTCGCCCTCCACCGCTCTTCCTTCCGCTCATCGGCGCATGCAGGTCGCCCTCACAGAAACGCAAGTGCGTGAGATCGAAGCCGCGAACCCCGAAGGGCTCACCTCACAGGAGCTCGTCGCCGCCTTCGCGAGCCGGCAGATCAAGTTCAGCGAGGCCACGCTGCGCAAGTACGTACAGCTCGGCTTGGTGCCTCGCTCGCGACGCGTCGGTCAAAAGGGCAAGCACCTCGGTTCGCGAGGCGTGTATCCGGTGCGGGCCGTCCGGCGGATCAACACGATCAAGCGGTTGATGGCGGAGCGCTACACGATCGAGGAGATCCAAGCTCGCTTTCTCACCTTCAAGGACAGCATCGAGACGCTCGACGAGGCTCTGTCCGAGCTCATCCGTCTCTTCGAAGAAAAGGTCGAAGCGCAGCACCCCTCCAAGCTGCGCCAGCGCCTCGAGGGCGAACTCGAGGCGATTCGAGGCAGCGCCGATCGGCTCCTCGAGGGCGTCTATCGCCTCGAGAAGCTCCTCATCTCGGCGGGCGAGCAAGCCCGGCCGCGCGGGGGCGGTGCTGCCAGCCCCACCGAGCTCTTGTAGGCGCGGATCTCCGGACCTCGGGTCCGACCCCCGCGCTTCCACCACGTCCTCCGACAACGCACGCGACTCCGGCGCTTCCGCGCCCCATCAGGGGAACCACCATGCTCAAGTACGATCCGAACGCACTCACCGACACCGACACCGAACGTCAAGCCGAGCTGGACCCGGCAGCGGGCGAGACGAGGGGCGATCCCAGGCCGATCGTCAGGAGAGTTCGCGCCAAGACCATCGCCATGAAGCGCCTCACGAAGGAAGAGCTGCGGATCGGGGCGCTCCTGTATCCCGAACGCAGCTACTGGCGTCCGCAGACGCGCGGCGAGTGTGCCAACGTCGCCCGCCCGTGCCCCTACGTGAGCTGCAAGTACCACCTGTACATCGACGTGAACCCCAACACCGGCAGCATCAAGATCAACTTTCCCGATCTCGAGGTCTGGGAGCTCGAACATAGCTGCGCCCTCGATGTCGCGGAGCAGGGGGGCATCACCCTGGAGGAGGTCGGCGACATCCTCAACCTGACCCGCGAGCGCATCCGTCAGGTGGAGGTTCGCGGCCTGATGAAGCTCAAGGAGGCGGGTGGCGAGGAGCTGCTCGCGTACCTCGCCCGCAACGCCCAGTGAGCCCGGTCGCCGGCCGGACCTCGTCCGCCCGCGAGCCGGACCCTCGGCGGTCGTGCTGCGGTCCCTCCCACGGGAGCGCGGACCTCGGCGTGGCTTCGAGGGGGCGGGCTCGGGGAGGCGGTGACGATCGGGGGCCGGCGTGCAACCCCCAGCCCCGGTGATGCGTGGCGCCTTTCGTTGGCGAACGTCCGGCGACGGCGGGGGTCGCCGGAGGGCCCGCTCCACGCTTCTTCTCGGCTCCTGTGCGCAGCGCATCGGACGAGTCCCGCGACGCGGTGACACCGTCCTTGCCGACGCCGGCTGCGTCGCTCGACGCTCGAGACCGCCAGGGTCGTTCGCGCTGCCGGTGACGGCATCCACACCCCACGCGACCTCGGCGAGATCCCGCTCGCTGCCGGACCCGCCGGAGACGATCTCTTCGAGTCCGGGCGATGAGACCGACAAGTCCCTCGCTCGACGGCGTGTGCGGCCTTGACCCCCGAGGCCACCCGTTGTACGCGGCTTGCGTGACCGAGCTCCCCCCCGTCCGTCGGGCCCTCGTCAGTGTCAGTGACAAGTCGAACCTCGACGTCCTGGCGCAGCTTCTGATCCGTCGCAAGGTCGAGGTTCTCTCCACCGGCGGAACCTACGAAGCGCTTCGGGCGCTGGGGGTCGCGGCCGTGAAGGTGAGCGATTACACGGGGGCCCCAGAGATCCTCGGCGGGCGCGTCAAGACGCTCCATCCACGCATCCACGGCGGGATCCTGGCTCTGCCCACGCCCGAGCACGAGGCCGAGCTGGTCCAGCACGACATTGCGCCCATCGATCTGGTCGTCGTCAACCTCTATCCGTTCCGGCAGGTCGTGGCCCAGCCCGACTGCACGTTCGAGCGGGCGGTCGAGAACATCGACATCGGTGGTCCGACCATGGTACGCGCTGCGGCCAAGAACTGGCAGCGGGTGACGGTGGTCGTCGACCCCGCCGACTACGGGCTGTTGGCCGAGGCGTTGCAGACCGGCGAGGGCCGCATCCCGGAGGACGTCCGGCGCCGGCTCTCTCGCAAGGCGTTCGCGCACACGGCCGCCTACGATGCCGCGATCGCCTCGTACCTGGGCAGCTTCGACGACGCCGGTGTGCCGCGAGGAGGGACCGCCGTGCCGTCGTCGCTACGGGTCGGCGCCGAGCGCATCGCCGCGCTTCGGTACGGCGAGAACCCCCACCAGCAGGCCGGCTTCTTTCGCCTCGAGCGGGCCCCCGGGGACCGTCCAGGGCTGGACGCGGCGTTTCAGCACCAGGGCAAGGAGCTCAGCTACAACAACCTCCTCGACGCCGATGCCGCCGCCGCGCTGATTCGCGATCTCGCCCCCTTGGGCGTGGCCGCAGCGGTCTTCAAGCACGCGACGCCCTGTGGGGCGGCGGTCTCGGTAGGCGACGAATCGCTCGCCGACGTCTACGTCCGCGCCCGGGAGGCGGATGCCGAGAGCGCCTTCGGCGGGATCGTGGCGCTCACCGCCGAGGTCGACGCACGCACCGCCGAGCGACTCGCCGAGACGTTCTTGGAGGTCGTCGTCGCGCCCGCGTACTCGAGCGACGCGCTCCGGATCCTCGCGGCCAAGAAGAACCTCCGGCTCCTGGAGCTGGCGGGGATGTTCGATCCCCTCGAGGGGCCTCCGCCGCTTCGACTGCGGTCGGTCGCCGGAGGGTTGTTGGTCCAGCGAGAAGACGTGCTGGGGGTCGACGCACACGCGGCTCGAGCGGCGACCAAGCGGCGCCCGACCGAGGAGGAGCTTCGCAGCCTCGAGCTCGCCTGGCGGGTCGCCAAACACGTGCGCTCCAACGCCATCGTGCTCGCGCGCGAGGGGGCGACGGTCGGCATCGGGGGCGGCCAGACCTCCCGGGTGGAGGCCGCACGGCAAGCGACGCGGCGCGCCGGCGATCGTGCCCGGGGCGCGGTCCTGGCCTCCGATGGTTTCTTCCCCTTCCGCGACAGCATCGATGCCGCCGCCGCGGCGGGCATCACCGCGGTGATTCAGCCCGGCGGATCGGTGCGCGACCAGGAGGTCATCGACGCTGCCGACGAGCACGGGATGGCGATGCTCTTGACCGGCGAGCGTCACTTCAGACACTAGCCGTTCGTCGGAAAGTCCCGCGAAG
>CAZYSW010000567.1:0-3972 GCA_964650105.1 uncultured Nannocystaceae bacterium | reverse complement strand
GCAGGTAGTCGAGCTTGAGGTCGTCCACCAGCGCCCGCAGCCCGTCGTTGAGGAGCGAGACGTCGTACCCGTCGCGCAGGATCTTCGTGATTTCGCCCGTCCGCAGGCTCGACGGGGTGAGAAAGATCTTGCCCGGCACCCAGCCCCCCACGCGGGCCGTGACGTCGTAGGCGGCCTCGCGGATCGAGCACCGCTCCCACAAGAAGTCGTTGAGCGCGTACAGGACCTCCGACGGATCCAACGCGAACAGGACGTGAATGCCCGGAGACTGGATGTCGGTGTCGATCACGCCCACGCGCTTGCCGAGCGAGGCCAGGTACGTCGCGACGTTCGCCGTGGTGTTGGACTTCCCGGTGCCGCCGCGGAAGGAATGGATGGAGATGATGCGGGCCATCAACGTGGTTCCTTTCGCAGCTCACGGGCCTTCTCGCGGAGCTGTCTGAAGTAGTCCGTCTCGGTGATCTCCGAGACTTCTCGCTTGCGCTTGGCCTCGTCGATGCGGATCTCCAGGCGGCGGATCTCTCGTCGCAGCTCCGTCTCTCGCCGGTAGGCCTCGAGCGCGGCGGCGGCGAGCAGAGACAGGGACTCCAGGACCTCGATGATCGAGGGATCGAAGGGAATGATCCGGCCGTCGGTGGGGCGCGACGCGTTCCACAGCTGCAGCACGCCGACGAGGTCCGGCTTCTTTCCCAGCGGCAGGCAGACCAGCGAGCGCGTGGTGTAGTGGCGCTGCTCGTCGAAGCGGCGGATCCGATCGAGGTCGTACCGCGAGGCCGTGTCGTCGGTCATGTCCACCGCCACGGACCGCCCGGTGAGGGCGGCTTCGGCTACCGGGGTACGCGCGCCCTCGACGTCGAGCGATTCGGCCTCCAATCCCGCCTCGGCCCGGCTGGAGTCCACCTCCAGGGAATCGACCTGGATCTGAACCGGTACCAACCGTCGCTCGTCCCGCAAGTACAGCACGCCGCCGTCCGCACCGCAGAACCTCCGGGCCTCCCGCAGGATCCTTTCCAGCAGCTTGGCCTCGTCACGCTCGCCGGTGAGGGCGACCCCGATCGGGATCACGCCGTGCAGGAGGTCGTCCGCTCGACGTTTCTCGGCCACGATCTGGGCCAGATACGACCGCTCGAGGTCGCGCGCGCGCTTCTTGGACAGGCTGTTGCCCAGCCGCGCCCGCAGGAGCACCGGGTCGAACGGCTTGGGGAGGTGGTCCTCGGCGCCGGCCTGAATGCAGCGGGTGATGCTCTGCGGCTCGTCGAGCGACGTGAGCATGATGACCGGAACGTGCCGGAGCTCCTCGTCGAGCTTGAGACGCTCGAGGGTCTCGTAGCCGTCCATGACCGGCATCAGGATGTCGAGGAGCACGACGTCGACGTCGACCTCGCGCATCCGTCGGATGCCTTCCTGGCCATCGCCCGCCGTCACCACCCGAAAACCGTCGCGGTGCAACAGCCGTGACAGCAGATCTCGATTGGCCGCGTTGTCGTCCACCACCAGCACCGTGGCGCGTTCTTCGGGGCTTTGGGGGTCGAATGGGATCGGCGTGTGCCGGGCGCTGACCTCCCGCTTGCGGGGACGCTTGCGCCTAGGCGGCGCGTCGGTCTCCAGGGCCAACGACTCGATCGCCTGGCGCAGGGACTCGGTGTCGAGCCGGATCGCTTCCAGCACGTCGCGCCATCGATCGTCCCCGGCGTCCTCGGCCTCTTCCTGCAGCAGCTCGCAGTAGCCTTTGATCTGGTTGATGGGCGTGCGCAGATCGTGCCGGAGCGTGCGCAGGGCCGCCGAGTCGTCGACCGCGTCGAGCTTTTCGGGCAAGCTCCGCAGAAGCTGCCCCAGGGTCTCGCTCGCGGCCAGCATCTTGGCGATGTCGTCGACCAGCGCACCGGCGCCGGCCTCGGAGGCGCTCTCCTGCAAAGTGGCGAGCGACTGCCGAATCCGCGCGTTGATCGTCGCTGCCTCGTTCATCGAGACGTTCGCCCGGCGAGCAGGATGCCGATCTTCTCGAGCAGCCGCTGAAACTCCACGGGCTTGGTGTCGTAGTCGTCGCAACCCGCCTCGAGGGCGCGATCGCGGTCGCCGACCATGGCATGGGCCGTGAGCGCGATGATGGGGATCTCGCGCGTGCGCTCGTCCGCCTTGAGACGGCGGGCGACTTCCCAGCCGTCGAGCACCGGAAGATCCATGTCGAGCAGCATCAGATCGGGGGGATTCTCGCGGGCGCTCTCGTACCCCTGCTGACCGTCCACCGCCATGGCGATGGTGTAGCCCTTCCGTTCCAGCCGTCGGGCGAGCATGTCCCGATTGAGCTCGTTGTCTTCGACCAGCAGGATTCTCGCCATTGCGGGGCCCGATGCGGGCATCTTCCGACGATTGTGGGGGCGTGTCCATCCCCCGTCAGTGGCCTGCGCGGGCCCGTGGCCGCCCCCCGACGCGCGACCTCGCGCCAGCTCCGACCTCGCGTCGGGGGCGGCGAAGCATTCGCCAAGCCTCGCCGGCGCGAGTACCATCGCGGGCGTCATGCGGGTTCGGCTGATCACCGACGACGGGGGCCTGCTGGCGACGCTCGTCGCCGAGCTCGATCGGCACGGCATCGAGGCTGCTGCGCAGATGGACGACCCCGACGTGATCGTCCTCGACGAGGCGGTGCCGAGAGCTCGCGAGCGGGTGACCGAGCTCGACGCGGAGGAGCGCCGACGGCCCATCGTTCTGCTCACCGGCGGCGAGCACCTTCCCGCGATCCCGGCAGGGGTGGACGAGGTGGCGATCAAGCCGCTTCGTCCCGACGAGCTCGCCGCGCGACTGTGGCTGACCTGGCGGCGCACGCGAGCGGGGGCCAGCCCTCGCGAGATCCTGTTGGCGCACGCCGTGGAGTCGGCGGGGGACATCATCGAGATCGCCAATCCCAATGCCCGATACGAGTACGTCAACCCGGCGTTCGAGCGCATCTTGGGCTACTCGTTGGAGGAGGTCATCGGGCGCACCCCGGCCAGCGTGATCCGAAGCGACATGCACGAGCCGGGATACTTCGAGAAGATCGACGAGGTGCTCGCCTCCGGGCGATCCTGGAAGGGCCTCATCATCTCCCGCGCCCGTGACGGTCGGCTCGTGTACCTCGAGAGCACCATTTCCCCGGTGCGCGACGTCGAAGGCAAGATCACGCACCACATCGCCGTGAAGCGGGACATCACCGCACGCCTGCGCGCAGAGACCGAGCTGCGCCGCAAGAGCGAGGAGCTGGAGCAGGCACGCGATGCCGCCCTGGACGCCAGCCGGTCCAAGAGCCAGTTTCTGGCCAACATGAGCCACGAGCTCCGCACGCCGCTCAACGCCATCATCGGCTACAGCGAAATGCTGATGGAGGACGCCGAAGAGCTCGGGCAACCCTCGTTCGTCGACGATCTGCGCAAGATCCGGCGTTCGGGCGAGCACCTCCTCGCGCTGATCAACGACGTGCTCGACATCTCGAAGATCGAGGCGGGCGCGATGCGGCTGCACCTCGAGAGCTTCGATCTGCGCACGGCAGTCAGCGGCGTGGTGGCGACGATCGAGCCGCTCGCGCGCGAGCGGAGAAACCGATTGACCGTCGACTGCGCCGACGACCTCGGGACCATCCGTGCCGACCTGACCAGGGTGCGGCAGGTCCTCCTGAACCTGCTCAGCAACGCCTGCAAGTTCACGGAGGACGGGTCGGTGAGCCTGCGCGTGTTCGGCGACGAGGACCAGGGAACCCCGACGGTTCGCTTCGAGATCCGCGACACGGGCATCGGGATCGGTCCGGACGAGCTCAAGCGCCTGTTTCGCCCCTTCGTGCAGGCCGACGCCTCGACCACCCGCAAGTACGGCGGGACGGGCCTGGGCTTGGCGATCAGCCAGCGCTTTTGTCAGATGATGGGCGGCCGCATCGAGGTGCAGAGCGAGCCGGGCAAGGGCTCGGTCTTCACCGTCGTCTTGCCGCGTGTCGTCGAGGAGGCC
>CAZYSW010000566.1:0-4001 GCA_964650105.1 uncultured Nannocystaceae bacterium | reverse complement strand
AGCACTCGCTGTCTCCGGGCGAACGTGCGGTGCACAACGGTGCCGACGACAACGCTTCGGGGGTGGCCGCCATGCTCGAGGTGTGCCACGCGCTGGCCTCCAGCCCCACGCCGCCGCCCTACGAGATCTGGTGCGTGGCGTTCGGGGCCGAGGAGATGGGGCTGGTGGGATCCAAGCACTTCGTCGAGACGATGAGCGAGGCGGAGCGCCGACGCATCCTGGCCATGCTCAACTTCGACATGGTGGGACGGCTCGGTCCCGACGGGCTCGTCGTCGCCGGCGCGGGCACGTCGTCGATCTGGCCGGAGCTCATCGACGCCCATCGCGGCGGTCTGCGGGTCCGGACCTCGGAGGACGGCTACGGGCCCTCGGATCACGGCAGCTTCTACGAACAGAAGATCCCGGTGCTGCACTTCTTCACCGGGCCGCACGAGGACTATCACAAGCCCAGCGACGACATCGAGAAGATCAACTTCGAGGGCGCCGCGACGGTGGCCAACTTCGCGCTCGACATCACGCGAGCGATGCTCGCTCGCAGGCTCGAGCCCGACTACGTGCAGACCGAACGACCCGCGCAGCGGGGAGGCGGCTTCCGCGTTTCGTTGGGCACCATGCCCGACTATGCGGCGAAGGTGGACGGTGTGAGGCTGTCGGGCGTGCGCAAGGGAGGGCCTGCGGACAAGGCCGGGATGAGAAAGGGCGACGTCATCACGCGCCTGGGCGAGCGGGAGATCCACAACCTCGACGACTACATGGCGGCGTTCGCCGAGCTCCAGCCCGGCGTCACCATTCGAGCCGTGGTTCGGCGCGACGGGCAGGACGTGGAGCTCGAGCTGATCCCCGCGGCGCCCCGTGGGTGACGCGGCGGCGGGACCCGGCGGTCGAGCCTCCGGGGCCGGGGGGACGCGGGGGCCCGGCGTGCTCGTTCGGCGATCCCCCACACGTCTCGGACCGCCGGTTCCGGGGTGCGAACCGGCGCGCGTTCGTGCTAGGAACACCGTCCATGCGCATCCTCGGCTCGCTCGCTGCCGTCAGCCTCCTGGCCCTCGCCTGCAACAAGCAAGCTCCACCCCCACAGCCCCCTACGCCGGTGGCGACCGTCGACACCGAGCCGGAGGCACCGGCCGAGGCCGAGCCCGAGCCGGCGCCCCCCGAAGACCCGCGCGCCGGTCACCTCCGCGGATGCGAGGAAGAGGGCAACGCCGAGGTATGCACGGCGCTCGCCGTCATGTGGGAGCGCGGACGAGACGGCCCCCAGGACGAAGCGCAGGCCCGCGTGTACTACGAGAAGGGCTGCGAGGGTGGCCACGATCTGGGCTGCTTCAACCTCGGGTTGATGTTGGAGCAGGGCCGAGGGGGCGACCCGGAGCTCGGGCGGGCGCTGGAGTTGTACGAGAAGACCTGTGAGGCGGCGCTGGAAGGGGCGTGCATCAACGCGGCGGCGCTGGCCGAGCAGGGCACCGACGGCACACCCGACAAGGCCAAGGCCCGCACGCTGTTCGGCAAGGCCTGCGACGCCGGTGAGATGCTGGGCTGTGCCCACCTCGGTCGCCTCACCATCCTCGGAGAAGGCGGACCCAAGGACGCCAAGAAGGCGCGGGCCCTGTTTCAGCAGGCCTGCGACGGCGACGATGCCTTCGGCTGCTACAACCTCGCGCTCACCCTGGAGAAGGGGTTGGGCGGTAAGAAGGATCGCAAGCAGGCGACGGAGCTGCGTCGAAAGGCCTGCGAGGGCGGCGTGCAGCAGGCCTGCTAGCGGGGTCTCCGAGACGTCGCGCAACTCGACGCCATCGGCGGCGGCGCTGGCGAGGCGCGAGTCCGACGGACGGGTGTCGAGCCACGCAGCCCGCTTCGGTGGGAACGGTGTCATCGCCTCGCCCGACGTTTCCGAAACCCTGCCAGCCACCCGGGCGACGGCCAGCGTTCCCGACGACGGTGGCTACGGGGATCGGTCCGCGTACAGCAAACCTTCCCGAAGGCCGGCGGTCGAGGCGGTCATGCGCTCGATCCCCAGGCTCTCAAACGCACCGACGAGGATCGAGAGTCCTCCGGGGAGGACCGTCGCGCGGTCGGCCGACAGACCCGGCAAGGAGATCCGACGCACCTCGCCGGCGTCGATCAACGCTTCGCGAAGCCGCCCCAGCCCGTCGAGGGTGATGCCGTTGCGGCTCCATTCGTTGACACGAAGGACCTTGGCGATCGCCTTGATCGTGCCCGAGGATCCGACGGTGCTCACCCCGTCCGTCGGTCGGAAGGCGCGCTGCAAGGGCGCGATCTCGATGCGCGTGGCGGACACCGCTGCGCAGAAGCTCTCCGGGCGCAGCTCGCCCTCGGGGAAGAATCGCAGCGTGTAGCTCACGCAGCCGGCCTGGATGCTCGCAGTCTTCCGCGGCTCGAAGCGTTCGCCGAGGATGCACTCGGTGCTGCCGCCTCCGATGTCGACCACCAGCCGTGGCCCGGGGTCGTCGGCGAGGGTGTGGGCGACGCCGAGATAGACGATGCGGGCCTCTTCGCAGGCCGAGATCACCTCGATCGGATGGCCGAGGGCAGCCCGCGCCTCGAGCAGGAACCGTCGTGCGTTCCTGGCCTTGCGCAGGGTGGCGGTGCCCACGGCGCGAACCCGCACACGCTCCAGCGAAGCCAACCGTCGTCCGAATCGGGTCAGGCAGGCGAGGCCGCGTTGCCGTGCCTCGACGGTCAGACGGTCGTCCGCGTCGAGCCCGGCGGCGAGCCGAACGCGCTCCCGCATGCGGTCGATCACGACCCACCGGCCGTTCACCGCGCGGACGATGAGCATGTGAAAGCTGTTCGACCCCAGATCGACGGCGGCGAAGTGTTCTCCGTCGAGCATCCCCATGCCTTCTTATGCCAGCCGTACGACGACGGCAAAGTGGTCGTACGGCCGCGGTCGCTGCGCCCGATTCCAGATCGGGACTGGCCGGGTCGGGCGTCAGTCTCGTAAGCTCGACCGCGGTGTGGATCCATCTGCTCCGTCACGGGATCGCCATCGATCGTGACGATCCCGCGTGCCCCACCGACCCCGAGCGGTTCCTCACCGACCAGGGGAAGGCGCGGACGAAGGCGGTCGCCCGCGGGTTGGCGCGGCTCGAAGTCGAGATCGACGTCGTCCTCTCCAGCCCCTACGTGCGTGCGCTGCAGACCGCCGAGATCGCGCGTCGCGTGCTCGCTCCCGAGGCGCCGCTTTCGACCACCGACGCACTGGTGCCTCACGCCGATCCGGCCGCGCTCGGCGAGGCGCTGCGGGAGCACGCCGGTTCGAACCTCTTGTGCGTGGGGCATGCACCCCAGCTCGACCGCCTCCTGGCCTGGCTGGTGGGCGTCGACGAACCCTTCACCGCGCTGAAGAAGGCAGGGCTGGCGAGCCTCGAGGTGCGCCGCGGCACGGCGGGTCGCCGATCGGCCCGCCTGGTGGCGCTCTATCCCCCGGCCGTCTTGCGCAAGCTCGCCGACGAGGCGTCCTGATCGCCCCAGAAGTACTCCACGCGCAGTCGCCTCAGCAGGGGTTCGAGGTTCGCGTCGTACGATCCCTCGCGCTTTTGGATGAGATCGCGCCACGGCAGCTCGCGGTTTTGGATCTCGAGCATCTTCACCATCATGTCCACGCGTCCCACGGGTTTGGCGGGAACACCGGACACGATGGCGTTTTCGGGGACGTCCCGGTGGACCACCGATCCGGCGCCGACGATGGCGTTGGGCCCGATGGTCACACCCGGCAGGATGATCGCCCCGTGGCAGATCGACACGTTGTCCAAGATGTCCACCTTGCCGACCTTGTCGAGACGTACGCCGTACGCCGCGTTGAGCATGCCGACCGTGCCGTCGTGACCGACGATGGTGCAGTCGGCGATCCATACGTTGTTGCCGATGCGAACGTAGGGTCGATCCTGCAGGTTGGCGTGGGGGCTGATGTAGCAGCCTTCGCCGATGGCATGAAAGCCGCCGTGTCGTCGGAGATACTCCGCCCACTGCTTGGGGTGGGG
>CAZYSW010000565.1:0-4009 GCA_964650105.1 uncultured Nannocystaceae bacterium | reverse complement strand
GTGCTCGCCGACGACCCGGCCCTGGGCAACGGCCACCGGCTCGAGCTCCAGTACTGGCGCGAGCGCATCGCGTTCTTCGAGGCCTACGCCCAGTCCGGCTGAGCGGGGGCCACCGGACGTCTCGTCGCGCGACGCACGTGGCGACGCCACGCTCAGATACCCTTGGTGATCCGCCAGCTCTGCCCGTCTTTGAGGAGCTCGAACATCGCGTGGTCCTGCTTGCGCGTGTGCTCGCTCGGGACGCGGATCTCGCCCGTCTCCTCGTTGATCAAGGGCTTGAGGCGGAAGCTGGCGTCGATCCACACCTTGACCACCGCGCGCTGGTCGACCACGTGCACCTCGAGATAGTCGATGGTGAACCGGATCGACTCCAGCATGGCCATGCGCTCGCGCAGCATGGGCCCGAGCTCGTTGTACTCGACGTCGTCGGCCGGATCGTCGGTCCCGGCGGTGTCGTAGTAGGTGGGGTGAGCCGTCGCCAGGACCCCCGCCGCGTCACGACGCACGAACGAGGTCCGGTACCGCTCGAGCACCCGGAGGATTTCGCGATTCTCCTCGGTATCGGGAATCTCGGTCCCCGGGATGGTGGGCGTGTTCTTGCACGCCGAAAGCGGCACCGCGAGGGTCGACGCCAGACACAAGCACAGCGTGAAGAGTCGTCTTCGCATGGGGAACAAACGCGACCGCACGAGTGTCGACCGCTGCCGGGTTTGCAAGGCGACGGCCTCGCGAAGCTACGCGAAAACGGCCAGGATTCCAAAGGCTTGCCCCTCGCGGGATGCCCCGGGGGATTGCCAAAATGACACGCCTTGGGCCCTGCGGCTGTCATCGCGTCGGGAAGTGAGCGCCGTTCGCGCTCACCCCGCGCGTCGGGGCGCTCACGGGATCCCCGCCGGGCCCTGGTATCATGCGCGACGATGAGCGTCGAGGCGCGGCTGCATCCGCGATTTTCGATCAACGCGCAAGCAGACGTGCTGGGCGAGGAGGTCGTTCTCGCTCGCCCCGTGGCCGACATCAGCCTGGGCGGGTGCCGGTTCGCCGGGCGGGCCTGGGAATCCGCCGGCACCGAGGTGCAACTCGTCCTCAGCTTCCCGTCGCTCGACGCCCACCTACCGGTCTCCGGGGTCGTGGTCCGCAGCTCCGAGCGAGACATGGGCATCCGCTTCCACAACCTCAGCGACGAGCAAAAGTGGGCGCTGCGCAAGCACATCCGCGAGCTTCAGAAGCAGGTCGTGTCTTGAGATGTCCGGCGACCAGCTCACCGCCGATCAACAGCGCTGGGTCGAAGCCGCGGCACCGTACGTGACGATGATGGCGCGCAAGTTCGCCGCGCGTCTGCGTCACATGAGCGTCGACGAGCTGCGCAGCGCCGGCTACGAAGGGCTGGTCCAGGCGGCGCTGCGCTACGATCCGGCCAGCGGTGTGCCTTTTCGGGCCTTCGCCCATCATCGGGTGCGCGGGGCGATGCTCGACGCTTGCCGCCGCGGCGCCCCCCGATCGCGGCGACATGTTCGGGCCATCCGTGCCCTGGAAGCCACGCAAGCGCTGCTCGAGCACGCACAACGCCGACTGCCCCCTGCGACGGCGGCCGACCAGCGGTCCCTCAAGGAACGTGTCGCCGCCGCCGGCGAACTGGTCGCACAGACCACGGCTGCGGTGTTGCTGGCCCGAGCGGTGCCCATCGATCCGGATCAGTTGGTCGATCCGGAGACGGGAGACGTGGAGGACGGCATTCAGCGAACGCAGGTGCGGCAGGCCATCGACGAGGCCCTCGGAGCTTGCACCGAGGAGGAGCGAAGGTTGGTGCAGGCCATCTACTACGAGGGCCGTTCCATGCACGACTACGCCAAGGAGATCGGCAAGGCGGTGAGCACCGTCTCGCGCAGCCACGCCAAGGTGATCAAGCGCCTGTCTCGCGCCCTCCGGCGCAAGATCGGCGGCGGCGTCGGACAGCCGATTTCTTGAGCCTCGCCGGGATCCGGGTCACGCTGCTCCGACCATGCGCAGGCTGCCCGGCGAGCGTCCGCGAAGCCTTCGCGTCTCGACGCGGCCGCGCGCGCGCAATCTTCTCGGATACGGCCTCGCCGCCTGTGCGCTCGTCGGCTGCCGCGGCGAGCCCCCCGATGCGCCCGCGCCCCGGCGACTGCCCGACAAGGCCGCCCTCTTCGGGGATCCCAGCCTGGTCCCCACCCGCACCGGCGAGCGGGTGCGGCTCGACCTCGCCGACGCGGCGGCCATCGAGGCGGCCCTCGACACGCTCCCCACGCTGCAATCGACGACGGTCGACGTGCAGCGAGCCGACGACGCGGCCGGCAAGGCGATGCGCGTGTTGATCACCGGCGAGCTGACCCACGGGGCCGACGAGGCCGAAACGCGTGCGCAGGTCGAAGCGGTCGTGCGAACGGTGCTCGGTGAGCCGCCCGATCCCGCCACCATCCTCCTGGTCCCGCCCCCGCCACCGGTCGAGAAACCGCCGCCCCAGCTCGACGTGCTGCTCGCGCTGGCGATCCTGGGTCTGGGCGTGAGCCTGGGCGTGACGGGGGAGCGCGTTGCGACCCTGCGCAGGGTTCAAGCGGCGAGGGGTCGACGCAGGCCTCGCTGAACGGCGACCTCGAGGTCGGCGTAGCTCGACAGGATGTTGGCCAGGCCGTGCTCGAGCGTGAGCACGAGGTTGGAGAGATCCGCGCTGTCGAGGGCGCCCTGGACCCGGTCGAGCACCGCGAGGATCCGTCGGCTGTACCCCCCCAGCTCGGCGGCGAGCAGAGGATCGGTCTTCACGAGGATCTCGCACGCGACCACGAGAAACACCATGAAACGCTGCAGGCGATCGGTGCTGCTCTGCAGGCGGGCGAACGCGCCCGCCAGATCACCTTCGCGCAGGCCCGCGGCGATGTCGAGCGCGTCGCCGGCCAGGCTGTCGGCGAACGGTCCAGCGGTCGACGCCGTGCGATATGCGAGTTCCGGAGCGGCTGCCATCGACGTAGGCCATCGCGCGATACTCCCGAACCTTGAGGTCTCGGGACGGTTGGCCGACGAGCCGGGTCGTGCCACCCTATCGGCGTGACGCGCCTCCCCCTTGATCGTACCCTCGCCGCGGTCGCCCTCGCGCTCCCGTGCGTTGCGGCCAGCACCCGCGCGGCGGCGGCCGACGAGAAGAACCCCGACGTCCTCGCGTGCGAGGGCAAGCAGGATGGTGACGCCTGCGAGTCCATGAGACTGGTGAAGGAGGGGGACAGTGCCGAGCGCAAGGCCGTCCGGGGGGTGTGCCGTCCCGACGAATGCTGCGAGCTCGACTATTCGAGCGGCAGCCCCCCTCGCACGCGGTGTGGCCCCTGCCTAGTCTGCAAGGCCGGTCCCCCCGAGCCCACGCCCGATGCCGATCCGGCCGCGCCGGGGGGCGAGGCCGAAGGGGAGCCCCCCCGCGTCGAGGCCGGTCAAGAGCCCCCCGCCCAGGCCCCCAAGGAGAAGGGAGGTTGCACCGTGGGAAGCGAGGCCGCGCCGCGCTGGACTTTCGCCCTTCTCCTCGTGCTCGGCCTTCGCCGCCCCCGGTCGGGCTGCGGTGTCGTCTCGCGGTGATCGAGGCGTCGGAAGCCCCCTCCGTCGTCTCGGGATTCGCGGATCCGCGGGAATGGATCGGGCGGTCGGCGCGTCCACGGTCGGGCATGGGATCGGCGCACGGAGGCTCGCGGCCAGCTTCACGGCGCGCGCCTGGCCGTGCGCACGGCGGCCTGGCCGTGATGGCGGGCTTGCTCGCGTGTGGATCACCCTCCACCGCCCAGCGGTCGCTCCGCCCCGGGGAGCCCACCGGGGCGTCGCCCACACCGACGCGCGCGTCGTCGCCCGACGCGGCGCCGCAACGTCGGGACCCGCCGCCGAGCCCCCGCCCACTCTCGCGCCGACGCCATCGCCCCCCAGATCGGGCCGCGCAACAGCGCGGCATCCCCGCCGCGACGCTCACGGTCGAGCAGGCCGACGACTCCCTGCGCGAGGCGGCCCGGCGGCTGGCCCT
>CAZYSW010000564.1:0-4017 GCA_964650105.1 uncultured Nannocystaceae bacterium | reverse complement strand
GAGGATCACGCGCTGGAGAAGGAGCTTCTGTCCGATGCGAAGGAGCGGGCCGAGCATCTCATGCTCATCGATCTCGGTCGCAACGACGTGGGCCGGATCGCGACCGGTGGAAGCGTGCAGCTCCGCGAGGCGTTCTCGATCGAGCGGTACAGCCGCGTCATGCACATCGTGTCGGAGGTGACCGGTCGCTTGCGACCCGAGCTCGACGCGCTCGACGCTCTGGCCTCGACCTTCCCGGCGGGGACCCTCAGCGGTGCACCCAAGGTCCGCGCGCTGCAGATCATCGACGCGCTCGAACCCGCCGCGCGCGGGTGGTACGGAGGTGCCGTGGGCTACGTGGGCTACGACGGGGGCGCCGACTTCGCGATCTGCATTCGGTCTGCGGTCGCTCTCGGCGACACGCTCCGCGTGCAGGCCGGTGGGGGGATCGTCTACGACTCGGTCCCCGAGGCCGAGGATCAGGAGTGTCGCAACAAGGCCAGCGCGGTGCTGCGGGCGGTGGCGATGGCGACGCTGGCCCGGCAGGAGGATCTCCCATGATCGAACGCGGGCGGCGGTACCTTCCGCCGGTGGCCCGTGCCGACTGCCGGGTCGTCGTCATCGACAACTACGACTCGTTCACGTTCAACCTCGTACAGTACCTCCTGGAGCTCGGCGCGGTCGTGGACGTGTATCGCAACGACGCGGTCGCGGCCGACGAGGTCTTCGCCGACGCGCCCAGCCAGGTGCTCTTGTCCCCGGGGCCGGGGCGCCCCGAGGACAGCGGCGTGTGTCGGGACCTGTGCCGTCGCGCGATCGAGCCGGGTCGTCCACCGCTGCTCGGCGTGTGCCTGGGGCACCAGACCCTCTGCGAGGTCCACGGGGCGTCCGTGGTCCGGGCCGAACGGATCATGCACGGCAAGGTCTCGTCGGTGGAGCACGACGGGTCGGGCATTTTGGCCCGCATCCCGACGCCGTTTCGGGCCACCCGCTACCACAGCCTCGTGGTGCGGGAGTCCACGCTTCCTCCGTTTCTCCGTCCCGTCGCACGGACCCCCGCCGGCGAGTTGATGGCCGTGGGGCACGAGACGCTGCCGGTGTTCGGCGTCCAGTTCCACCCCGAGTCGATCCTCACCGAGCACGGGCACCGGATGCTGGACAACTTCCTGACCATGCGACCTGCGCCGGTGGTGGAGGGCCGATCGTGAGCGCCGCGGACCAGGCGACGGCCATGCGCGCGGCTTTGGGTCGACTGGTCCGCGCCGAGGATCTGTCCGCGGACGAGGTGACGGCCGTGTTCCGGGAGATCATGGAAGGCCGTTGCGATCCGGCGCAGGTGGGGGCGCTGCTGATGGGTTTGGCGCAAAAGGGCGAGACGCTCGACGAGATCGTCGGGGCCGCCCGAGCCATGCGCGAGGCCGTGACACCCGTGCGTTGCCGCAGGGCGCCGCTGCTCGACACCTGTGGGACCGGGGGCAGCGGGGTCGCGCGGCTCAACGTGTCGACGGCCGTCGCCCTGGCCGTGGCCGCGTGCGGCGTGGCGGTGGCCAAGCACGGCAATCGCTCCGCCTCGACGGCGAGCGGCAGCGCGGACGTGCTCGAGGCGCTCGGGGTCGATCTGCAGGCCAGCCCCCAGCGGGTCGCGCGGTGCATCGACGAGGTCGGGGTCGGGTTTCTGTTCGCGCCCGCGCTGCACCCCGCGATGCGACACGCCGCGGGTCCACGCCGGGCGCTCGGTGTGCGTACGCTGTTCAATCTGCTCGGTCCGTTGACGAACCCGGCCGGGGCCACCCGCCAGCTCCTGGGCGTGTACGACCCCGCGCGGACCGAGGCGCTCGCGGGCGCGCTGGGGGCTCTGGGGAGCGAGCGCGTGTGGGTGGTGCACGGGTTTCGCCGCGGCGAGCGGGCGCGGGCGGACGGGCCGCCGGGGATCGACGACCTGAGCCCCGAAGGCGAGTCGCTGGTCTCGCAGTGGTACCGGGGCCGGCTGGAGACGTTCGTGGTCCACCCCGAGATGGCCGGATTGGCGCCGACGCCTTTGGAGTCGATCGCGGGCGGCACCCCGCAAGCGAACGCGGAGGCGCTGGTGCGCCTCCTCGAGGGGGAGAAGGGACCCTACCGGATGGCGGTGCAGTGGAGCGGCGCTGCGGCCTTGCTGGCCGCGGGCGAGGGGGGAATCGGGGATCTGCCCGAGCTCGCGGAGCGGGTCGCTGCCGTGCTGGACGACGGGCGTGCGCGCGCGGTGCTGGCGGATCTCGTGGCGCGAAGCCATGATGAGGGCGGGCGAGAGGCATGACCGACGCGACCTATCTCGACCGGATCCTGGCGGCGAAGCGTGCCGAGCTGAGCGCGAACGCCTCGCGCCCCTCGGCCATGACGACCCGGCAGCTCTCGCAAGCCCTGCAGGGCGTCGGCCCGGCGCGCGATTTCATCGCCGCGCTCCGTCGGCCGTCCCGGCCGTCGGTGATCGCGGAGTTCAAGCGCGCGTCGCCTTCCAAGGGGCCGCTCCGACCGGGGGCCGACGTCCGGGAGATCGTCGCGGCCTATGCCGCAGCCGGAGCCGCGGCGGTGAGCATCCTGTGCGACCGTCACTTCGACGGATCGCTGGAAGACCTCCGCGCGGCGCGGGCGTGCACCGACCTCCCCCTGCTGTGCAAGGACTTCATCCTGGAGCGATCGCAGATCCTCGAGGCGAGGCGGGCTGGCGCGGACGCGGTGCTGCTCATCGTCGCCGCGCTCGAGCCTCCCAAGCTCAAGCAGCTCGTCGATTTCGCCCACGAGCTCGGACTGCAGGTGCTCGCCGAGGCGCACGACGAGCACGAGATCGATCGGGCGATGAGCGCGGGCGCCCGGCTCGTCGGAGGGAACGCCCGCGACCTGAAGACTTTCGAGGTCGATCTCCAGCGAGCGCTCGACCTGCGCAAGCGCGTTCCGGCCTCCTTCACCTACGTGGCCGAGAGCGGCATCGAAGGGCCCGAAGACATGAAGCGGATGCGAGAGGCGGGGGTCGACGCGGTGCTCGTGGGCAGCAGCCTGATGACGGCCGCCGACCCCGGCGAGGCCTTGCGCGTGCTGCTGGACACGGCGGGATAGCCCCATGGTGGCGCTCAAGGTGTGCGGGGTGACCCGGCCCGAGGATCTCGAGCTGTGTGAGGACCTCGGGATCGAAGCGGTGGGGATCAATCTGTGGCAGGGGTCGCCGCGCGGCCTGACGTTGGCCGCGGCGCGCACCCTGGTGCGGGCGGTTCCCCGGCGGGGGGCCACGCGTCGCGTGGGCGTGTTCGTGGACGCATCGCCCCACGACGTCGCCGAGGCGGTCGCCGAGCTCGCGCTGGACCTCGTACAACTCCACGGCGACGCGCCCCACGAGCCCTATGCGGCGTTGGGGTTCCCCTGGATTCGCGTCGTTCGCGGCACCCCTCCCTTGCACGCCCTCGACGCGCCCCGGCCTGCGCCCGCGTGGGTGCTGCTCGATGCCCGGGTGGAGGGCTATGGGGGCAGCGGGACGACGACCGACTGGACCTGGGCACGCACGGCGGTCGAGCATCACGGCGCCACGCCGGTGTGGCTCGCCGGCGGGATCACGCCGGCCAACGCGGCCGAGGCGATCGCCCGCGTGGGTCCGGCGGGCCTCGACGTCGCGAGCGGCGTGGAATCGGCGCCGGGGATCAAGGACCCCGCGGCCGTCCGCGCACTATGGGAAACGTGTCGTACGCGGTGAAGGGAACCTTCGCCGGGGCCTTCGCGCCCGCGGGTTCGTGCGGTCTCGCGTGGCGAAGGCGGGCACCAGCACGTCCTCGCCGGCCTGCGGAAACGCGAAGCGCTCGAGGTCGGCGCGCTGGCGCCGACGCGCGTGGCTGCTCACGCCGATCCGACGATCCCGGGCCACGACGAGATCGGGGTCGACCTCGCCGTCGTGGTTGAACGACCAGGCCAGCCAGGCCTCGCCGGAGGGGACCGGATCGTACTCGGCCGTCTTCCACAGGTGCCACGTCTTCCCGTACGAGTTCAACAGGCGCTTCATCAGCCGCTTCTCGA
>CAZYSW010000563.1:0-4019 GCA_964650105.1 uncultured Nannocystaceae bacterium | reverse complement strand
CCACCCTCCCCGAACAATTTAGTGCCCCGCAGTGGTAGAGCCCGGTCTCCTCGTCCCGCTCCTTGCCCGTGTAGCGATAGCGCTTCGCGCTCACGTCGATGGCCGAGTTGGCCGCGCGGTACGAGCTGGTACCGTACGGATGATACTCCTCGTAGTGGATTGCCCCTGACGCGAGGTCGTAGGTGTACGTCGCCGGGGAGGGGTACACCGAGCCGTTTGCGGCCGTCTCCGATGGGCTGCAAGCCGACGACGAGGGCTTCGGGAAGTTGAACCCCCCGATGCGGTTCTTGGCGTTGTCGAGCGCGAGCACGGCGACCAAGGCAGGCTACCGCGATGGTGGGGTCGTGCCCAGGGATGGCGACCTACTCGTTCGGGTCGTCCTCGTCGTCGCCCTCGGCCTCCAGGGCGGCCATTGGGTTCTCTTCCGTCGCCTCCGGTTCCTTGCCGTCCGTCCCGGCCGCGCTCTTGCCGGCACGCTTCGCCTTGGCCGCCGGGTGGGTCATGTCGTGGACCGCCTTGGCGTGCTTGATGCTCACCCTCGTGTAGATCTCGGTGGTCGAAAGCTCGACGTGTCCGAGGATCTGCTGGATGACCCTCACGTCGGCACCACCCTCCAACATCAAGGTCGCCATCGGGTGCCGGAAGATGTGGACGGCCCCGGACTTGTTCACGTTCGAGGCGGCGACGTAGCGGCGCATGACGTGCGTGAGGTGGGCGTCTTCGATGCGCTCGCCCGTCTCGGACAGGAACAAAAACCCGTCGTCGGGGGACACGACGAACTGTGGTCGCACGTCATCGAGATACTTCCTCACCCACCCAAGGGCACGTTCCCCGATGGGCACGGTGCGGTCGCGTTTTCCCTTTCCTTGCCTCACGAGCACGCAACCGCGGTCGAAGTCCACGTCGTAGACGAGCAAGCCGGTCAGCTCGAACCTGCGCACGCCGGTGCTGTAGAGCACCTCCATGATGGCGCGGTCGCGGAAGCCTATGGCGTCCGTGGTGTCGGGGGTGCCGAGCACACGTTCAACTTCACGTTCGGTGAGCACGGCGCGAGGGATGGTCTTCTCCACCTTGGGCAACTCCAGCTCCGACGCCGGGTTCGCCAAGATGACGTTCTCCCGGGCGAGCCACTTGAACAGGCCGACGAGCACCTGCATGCGCTGGCGCTGTGCGGAAAACGTCAACGGCTTCCCGTCCCGTTTTCTCCGGTAGAACGCGTACTTTTGGTAGCGCTGCAGGATGGGCCGGCTCACCTCGGTGGGCCTCGTGATGCCGCGGTGAAAGGCCCACTCGATGAACAGGTTCAGGCCGCTCTCCCGGCCACGAAGGCCACGCTCGGAGTAACCCCGGACCCGAAGCGCCTCGATGTGCCTGCGTGACCAGGCGATGAGACCCTCGGGGTCCTTGGGGTCTCCGACTTGGACCTTCTTGCACCCGCGCGGCGGCATCTACTTCTTCCTCCGGCCGGGTGAGCTACGACTACGACCCGTTTTTACCGTCTTCCCCTGACGTGCCGTCGTCCCCGGCTTGCCCTTCTTCGAGCCGCGTTCGCTCGCAGGTGGGTCCTGGGCAGGCTCCTGCGGCGTTTCAGGTGGACCGCCCGTGGCCCGACTACCCCCCGACCAAGGGCCGACCGCCCCCCGACCATGCCCCGACCGTTGCGGGTCGTGTTGGTCGGCATCGTCGGCCTTGAACGCCAGAGAGTACACGATGCCGCGGCCGTGTGGGGCTCCATGCGCGAGCAGGAACTCGGCATCCACGAGGCGACCGAGGTGGACCTTCGCCTGCGTGTTCCCGATGCCGAGGCGGTCTCGAACCTCACGGCGGCTGAACCTGACCGCCGCTGGTTCGTCACCATCTCCGAGGTCGGCCTTGATCATCTTGTCGATGTCCAGGAGCAGCCGGGCAGTCTGGGGTGGAAGGTCATCGATGCGAGGACCGCCGGCCTGGCCGAGCAGGCGTTCGGCGACCTCGATGTCGCTGCGCTCGACCTCGATGAACTGTTGGCGGGCGTACAGAAACGCGGAATTCTGGGCGTGCGGTCGGGTGTTAGTCTGACTCGGTGGTCGACTTCGTGCGGCCGCGTGTCCGCGAGCGCGTCTTCGGCGAGCACCGCGTGGAGTCCATCACCGACCCCCGGACCAAGCGACCCGTCTACCGGCTCGTGAAGACCGCCGAGGAGACAGAACCTGGACCGGGCGGCGCGGCATGTTGCGGCATGTTGGACTGAACATGCCGCGCGACATGCGGCGTCGTAACTAGATGGAATCACAGGGTTTGCGGCATGTGCGGCATGTCGGCATGTCTGGGCCGCTTTCGCCAGCGGATTCCCTCCTGACGTTCCCCGGCCTTGCCGATCACCGTCACGGTTGCTAGTTTTTCCATGGTCGGCCATGCTAATCCTAGGCGTGACCGCCGGAGGCAACTATGAGCAGCCAGTCGCAGATCTCGGCCACCATCTCGGAGGCCACCAAGGAACGGCTCGACCGGTTCACCGAGAGCCACGGGCTGAAGAAGAACTTCGTGGTGGAGCAGGCGCTGCTCTACTTCATGGAGGCCCGACGCGAGCTACCCGATGAGGCCCTCGTCCCCGCTCGCCTGTTGGTCGAGGACAAGGCCTTCGACCGCATCGCCGAGCTGGTCGAAAGCGCACCCGCGCCGACGAAGGCCCTGCGGGAGCTGATGCGTGGCGAAGACGATTGAGATCCGTCCCCTGGCCAAGGACGACGACCGCAGCGGCATTTCGTGCGGGCAGCCCGACCTCGACCGCTTCTTCGAGCACTACGCCGGCCAGAACCAGTTCAAGCTGCACCTGGCCGTCACCTACGTCGCTGTTGTCGAGGCCCGCGTCGTCGGTTTCGCCACCGTCGCGGCGTCCTCCGTCGAGCGGGCGCGCGTGCCGAGCGCACGGCTGCGCAAGCGGCTGCCTGCCTATCCGCTGCCGGTGCTGCGCTTGGCCCGTCTGGGGGTCGACACGCGGGCCCAGGGCCTGGGCATCGGCAAGGCCCTGCTGCGGCACGTGCTCGCCTTGGCCGTCGAGCAACGCGACCGCATCGGCTGCGTCGGGGTCGTCATCGACGCCAAGCCCGAGGCCGTGAGCTTCTACCAAGGGCTCGGCTTCGTCGCCGTCGAGGGCGTACGTGAGGGCCTCTTGCACGGCGAGCCGCTGCCGATGTTTCTGGCCATCGACACCATCGCCTCGGCCCTCGAAGGCTGAGCAGGCGGCCACCGGCCTGTCCCCGCCAGACGGTCTCGGTGCTTTGTCCTCTGAACAACGGAGGACATCACCATGCCCGAGACCACCACCGACTCCACACCCACCAAGAAGAACGGCGCACCGCTCAAGAACGCCCCAGGCCGTGTGCCCTACCACGAGGTCGATCGCCTGCTGGTCTTCGGCGAGCTCGTCGACGGACCCGAAGGCGAGCCGCCGTTCGTGGTCTACCCGTCGTTCCGCGATCTCCACCTCGCCCTGGTCGAGCCGCGCGTCCACGTCGCGGACGTACCAGGGCGCCTCGATGCCAAGCAGCTTCGCGTACAGGTCTCGGTCCCGCATGGGCGCCGATCATCGCCGCTGCTCCGCCGCCGAACCACCTGCCCGTCAGGCGGCCGCCAGCACCCTCTCGCTGCCCGTCGCAGCGGCAGCCCGCCTCACGCGACCCACCTCAAACCCGGAAGCCCCTTCATGATCGAGAGGAAGCTCGCAAACGCACCGCCGAAGAAGCGAAAGGTCGAGCGGAACAAGCGCTCCAGACCGATCGTCGATGCCTTCTTCGCATGGTGCGAACAGACGAAGGCATACGCGCTGGACGATAGCCCGCTCGCCAAGGGCCTCACCTACGCGCTCAACCAGCGCAAAGCGCTCCGACGCTTCTTGGCGGACGGTCGTCTGCCGATTCACAACAACGCTTCGGAGATCCAGTTGCGCAGGCAAGCGGTCGGCCGGAAGAATTGGCTGTTCATTGCGAGCGAGGCCGGCGCGCTGGCCAACACGACCTTCGTGACGCTCTTGGCGAGCT
>CAZYSW010000562.1:450-4020 GCA_964650105.1 uncultured Nannocystaceae bacterium | reverse complement strand
GGCCGCGTTGAGTCGCGCGACGTCGCGCAGATACTCGGCGTCCACGAACTCGGGGAGATCGCCGAACTCGCGATCGCCTTCTCGCCCGATGTCCTGGTGCTGTCGATCGTAGTTCTCCTCCAGTTCCGTGAACCGCACGCTCGGATAGCCCTCTCGATTGAAGGCGATGTGGTCGCCGCCACGCAGATACCGGTCGCGTCGGAGCACCACGAGAGGCTGCACGGGTAGCGCGTGCCAACGCGCGATGTCGTGCACGTAACGCGCGAGCTGACGCGAGGGCCCGTCCCCCACGCCACCGGTGGCTCGCAGCGCTGCGAGGGCTTGCTCGTCGATCGGCTCCGGGAGGTCCTCGGAAAACACCCGAATCCATTCTCGATGCACCTTGCCGGCGGGGCCGGTGGGATCGCCGACGACGTCGTTGTTGAGGACGCCGCGGATGTCGACGTTCGCGGCCCGCGCGGCCTTGGCGTGGGCTCCGGCCCCGATGAGGCCCTGCTCCTCGCCGGCGGTCGCCATGAACACGACCGTCGCGTCGAGCCGCAGGGGCGCGAAGACCCGCGCCAGCTCCATCACCAGGGCCGTGCCCGAGCCGTCGTCGTTGGCTCCGGGGGCATCGGCCTCGGGCTGCATCACGTCGCTGGCCCTGGAATCGTAGTGGGCGACCACGTAGTAGTGGCGGTGCGCGGCTTCGGGCATGGTGCCCGGAAGGGTGGCCACCACGTTGACGACGTCCACCGGTCGATCGATGCGTCGGCCATCGGGCTCGACGCGATGGACGTCGAACTCGACGCGCAGCGGCTCGGCGCCTTCGCGGGGCACGGCATGGCTGCGCATCTCGGCCTCGATGTATCGGCGCGCCGCTCCGATTCCCCGCTCGGGGTGGTCGGGATCCGACAGCGTGTGGCGCGTGCCGAAACCGGCGAGACGGTCGACGGTCGCGCGTAGCCGCGCGGCGTCGATCCGCTCCAGCACGGTGACGACCTCGGGCGGCGGTGCCGAGCGCGGGACGGCCGACGGCGCAGGGGGCTCGGTGACGACGGGGTCGGGCCGCGTCGGCGGGGGAGGGGGCAGGCCCGCGAGGTCGGTCGTCCGACGGCAGCCCGACACCGTGCCGCCGATGCCGGTCGCGACCGCGAGGACGACGAGATGGAAGGAGGACGTCCGGCGCATCGACGCGCGCCATGGTAACCGTTGCTGGGGTCTCGGGTCGCCCGGTCGCACTCCGACGAGCCCCGCGACGCGACGACATCTCCCCCGCCGCCGCTGACGACGTTCCGCGGCGTTCGGGAGACCCCGCGACGGACCTCCCTCGGAGCGGCGAGACGGCGTGCCGGCCCGCTCGCCGCGGCGTTCGAACGCGTCGCGCCTGCACGCCCGGCAGTGGTAGCGTGCGCACGATGGAGCTCTCGGCGAAGCCGATCGCCTTCGTGGCCGGTGCCACCGGGTACACGGGTCGCTCCGTGGTGGGCGTGCTCGCTCGACGCGGGACGCAGGTCGTCGCGCACGTGCGACCCGATTCTCCGGTGCTCGACCGGTGGACCACCGAGCTCGAGGGGCTGGGAGCCCGCGTCGACACGACGCCGTGGGAACTCGAGCGCATGACCGAGACGCTCCGCAAGCTTGCCCCCACGCACGTGTTCTCCCTTCTGGGCACCACGCGATCGCGCGCCAAGGCCGAAGGCATGCAGGCCACCGAGGCCTACGAGCGCGTCGACTATGGGCTGACCGCGCTGCTGATCGACGCCGTCGTCGGGAGCGGGCACTGCCCGTTGTTCGTGTATCTGTCGGCCGTCGGCGTTCGCGAGGGGACGACGAATCCGTACATGAAGGCGCGGGTGAAGGCCGAGGCGAAGCTCCGTGCGAGCGGGCTGCGGTTCTTGGTGGTGCGGCCCTCGTTCATCAGCGGCTCGGACCGCGACGAGTCTCGCCCGCTGGAGCGGATCGGCGCGATGGCGACCGACGTCGCCTTGCGGCTGGTGGGGAGCATCGGCGCGCGCCGTCTGCGAGATCGATACCGGTCGCTCACCGCGGCCGAGTTGGCCCAGGGCCTGGTCCGGGCGGCCTTCGACGAGGACAACGTGGGCCGACTCCTCCACGCCGAGGCGCTGCGCTGATCCGCGGCGACGCCGGGGCGTTCAGGCCAGACGGTGGCCGCAAAATCGGCAGGTGGAGGTCGTGGCGGCGCTGACGATGACCCTGGAGGTCGCGCCGCAGGCCGAGCACCGCAGGTCGAGCTGTCGTACGCCCTGCTGGGCCACGGCGGAGATGAAGGTCCCCTGCTCGTAGTCCAACTGGCCGAAGAGCTGCCCCCGGCCGATGGCGTCGAGGAGCAACGCCTGCGCCCGTGGGATCGTGACGCCGAGTTGGGCCGCGACCTGCTGCAGCGGCAGTCGGGCCGAGGCCTTGCCCATCGCGATCACCCGCTGGAGCTGGATGTCGTAGCGGCGCCCGTGGAGGCCGACGAGCAACAAGACCACCGCGGGTAGACCACGAGAGACAGGATCAGGACGATGAGCCCCGACTTGGCATCGTCGGGCTCCTGGGGCGCGACCATCATGCCGACGCTGACCGCACTGCACGACAGACCGAGGAACCCGAGGATCCCCCCCAGGATCAGCTTGGCGACGACGGAGCCTCGCACGGACCACGATGGTCCGCCGCGCCACGCCACCGGGTCAAGCGCGCACCCGCCGAGGGCCACGAGCGCGGGTCCGCGCCGGCCCCGTGCTGCGCGGGAGGCCTCAATCGGGTTGGGCGGTGGGACGCATCAGCATGTCGTGGATCTGGACGTGGGGTGGGCGCGTGACCACGTAGTGTACGGCGTCGGCGATGTCTTCGGGCTGCAGGCAGGGATAGCGCGCGTAGGTCTTGCGGGCTGCTTCGGGATCGCCGGTGAAGACCTCGGCGAACTCGGTCTCCACGAAGCCGGGGCTGATCGCGGTGACCCGAATGGCGCTGTTGGCCTCTCGCAGCTCGCGGCGAAGGCCTTCGGTGAGCGAGCGGACCGCGAATTTCGTGGCCGAGTAGATGCCGCTCTCCAAAGGGACCCGGTGGGCGGCCATCGATGAAATGTGGACCACGTGGCCACGATCGCCGCGCCGGCGCATGTCGGCCACGGCTTCGCGCGTACAGATGCAAAGGGCGAGCACGTTGACCTCCAACATCTCGCGCCACCGCTCGGTGGCTCCGCTCATCAGCGGCGCCTCGCGGCCGAGGCCGGCGTTGTTGACGAGGATGTCGACGCCGCCGAATCGCCGGCGCACCGCGTCGAAAAAGCCCGCGATGGCCTGCTCGTCCCGCAGGTCGCAGCCGTGCGCCAATACCTCGGTGGTGCCCTGCAACGCCGTCTCGAGTGCCTCGAGCCGGTCGATGCGGCGAGCGCAGACGGCCAGCCGTGCGCCGGCCCGTCCCAGGCGGAGGGCCACGGCGCGGCCGATCCCGCTGGATGCACCCGTGACCATCACCACCCGATCGCGAAGCGGGAAGTCGTCGTGCCCACCTGCCATGGGGCCACGATCGCCGCGTCGACGTGCCGACGTCAACCTGCGGAGGCCGGGCCTGGGCCGCGTC
>CAZYSW010000562.1:0-440 GCA_964650105.1 uncultured Nannocystaceae bacterium | reverse complement strand
GGCCGAGCGCGCGCCTGCACGCCGCGGCGAGCCGTCGCAACTCGGCCAGATCCGCGGACGAAGCACCCGGGCCGAACCGCAGCGCCTCGTAGCGGGTGGCGAAGCGAAGCAGCGCATCGCCGCCGCCGTGGGTCCGGGCGGCGATGCGTCGCGCGAAGCGGGTGGGGGACTCGCCGGGCTGCGGACGGTGGCCCCGTGCCGCGAGGCGGCGCAACAGCGCGGTCCACAGCCGCACCTCGAAAGGAGGCCGCGGACGCCCGCGGCGACGTGCGGCTCGCCAGGCCACGAACACGCCGGCCAGGGCGGCCAGCCACGTCGAGGCTCCCCGCCAGTCGATGCGACCCCGGGGGCCCTCGTTGCGGCGCAGCCCGGCCTGCTCGAGCACGGCGAGCTGCTTGCCGAGGTCGTAGTCGATGACCCACTCGAGATAGGCGCTGCGC
>CAZYSW010000561.1:0-4022 GCA_964650105.1 uncultured Nannocystaceae bacterium | reverse complement strand
TCGGTGTTGGATGCATTCGGCTTCGTGGCGGACTGCCTCCTCGAGGGAGTTGAGGCGGCATGCGACAAGCCTGGTCGCGGTGGGTTTCAACGTTTACACACCCAGGGAACACCAGGCCCCATCGAGTTCGAGATCTTCTTCGAGGAGAGCGATCCCGACCGTCCCATCGTGTACTTGCTCTCGATCGACGAGGTGGCATCGGTCCCCGTGGTGGTAAAGGAAACGCTCAGGCAGCGGCAAAAGGGCGTGACCCGCGGAAAACCGTACTACTTCCTCAAGCTGGAGAAGGGCAAAGGCAAGGTCTGGGCCGGCCAGTCAGTGAGTGGGAAGGCTAAGAAGGGCGATGAGCAGCGCGTAGAGCTAGCCGAGCTCGACAAGCTGGGTATCACAACGTTGGGAAACCTGTCAGAGCACCCGAGAATTGTGGCCCTACGCACCTATATTGAACAGTGGTACCTTTCGTACTTCGTACCAGATGCCGCCCGCTTACTCCCGCCAGCTGGGGCCCAGCGGTGGCTCGACAGAACCGGGTCCAACGTCGGCAATGTTCTCCAGTACTACCAGCGTCAATACCCTGACCAATTTGACAGCATCCTTCAGCGACTCGCGCGGGCAATTCCCGGACTGAAGCGAATCACTCCCGAGCTGAGTCAAGATAAGCGGCTACTACTGAAGTTTGATGAGAAGGGATACGAAGACCCCTTCTTTCAACAGAGCATGTCAGACGGCACGCTGAAGATGCTCGCCTACGCATTGCTCCTCGAAGACCCCGCGCCGAGGCCGTTTATCGGCATCGAAGAGCCCGAGAATGGGCTCTACGTTAGGCTGGTCGAGCGTCTTGCCAGCCAGTTCGCTCGTCGTGCGAGCAACGACGGCTTTCCGACGCAGTTGCTCATCACCACGCACTCCCCGTACTTCGTGGATGCGCTTTCCGCTGAACAGGTCTTCATGCTGCGCAAGGACGAGAGTGGATCGTCAGTGCCACGCCGAGCCGCTGATGAGCCTCAGATCAGTGCCATGATGGCAGAAGGGATTCCGCTCGGCTCGCTTTGGTACAGCAGCCATTTTGACGACGGGGTGCCGTCGTGAACGTTCACCTTCTCGTTGAGGGGGCTTCCGAGCGAGCCTTCTTGGAGCCCTGGTGCCGTCGGCTGCTGAACGGCGACCGGGTGAAGGTCCACCCTCATCAGGGAAAGGGAAGCCTTCGTCACCCATTGTCACAGCGGCCGAATCCAAGACACCGCGGTCTGTTGGATCAGCTCCCCGCGAAACTGCGCGGATTTGCTGCGGCCGACCCTCCTCCACGTGGAGTGGTGGTGCTAATTGACGCCGACGACGAGAACTGCGCGGACGTGGCCAAAGCCGTCCTCGACGCGGTCGAAGAAGTGGCACCGTCGCTCAATGTCGTCGTGCGCGTCGCAGTCGAAGAAACCGAGGCGTTCTATCTTGGTGACCTTCGAGCAATCGAGAATGCCTACCCGGATGCTGATATGGCTCTGGCGCGTAGCGATGTACCGGATTCAATCGTCGGAACGTGGGAAGTCTTCGGAAAGGTAATCGGGGACGACGGAGGGAACAAGGTAGCTTGGGCAGAGACGATGGGCGAGGTTGTGACGACAAGTGCAGGGCGGACGCGTTCGCCTTCACATCGTGCGCTGATGCGCGCGCTCCGTCGCCTTCTGAAGGAAGCTCCGCCGGCACCCACGAAGCGTCAGAAGTACAGGCACCCAGCGAGGCCAACGAAGGACCCGAGCCGGCGGCGCTGATGCGGATGCTCGTCTCGGTCGTACCGTGCCGTGAGGCTGCATGGCGGCGGCGCCGCCCAACACGCGCTTGCAGGCTGACAGCCGCATCGGTCGGCGCCCTGCGGGTACCTCCCTCTTGCGTCTGCAGCTGAAGCGCAGATACGTTGTGCGGATCTCGGCCGTGGCCGCCACCAGCCTGATGACTCGGCCACGGTCCTCGGTTAGACTTTGCTCGTGAAGATCGCGATCGACCTCTCAGAGCCCCAGGAGGCGCAGCTCCGTGAACGTGCGAAGGCCCTCGGCGTACCCCCCGAGGCGCTCGCGCGCGCAGCTGTCGCCGATCTCCTCGGCCAGGCCGACGAAGACTTCAACCCCGCCGCTGTGCGTGTGATGCAGAAGAACGCTGAGCTGTACCGGCGGCTCGCCTAGCGATGCGGTATCTGACGCTCGCGGAGGTGCTCAATCTGCACGACCGAGTGCTGGATGCCACCGGTGGAAGTGCCGGCGAAAACTCCGGGTCGAAGATCGGCATCAACACCTGCGCGATGGCCTGTTGCAGCACCCTGTCGGTGACGGTCGGGATGCCGAGCAACCGCTCGCCGCCCTTCGGCTTCGGGATGGTCACCCTCCGCACGGGCTTCGGTCGGTAGCTGCCGTCGCGCGCAGCTAGCGCTGGGTTGTAGCCAACGTGGCCCGATGCTCTACCGCCCTGCAGGTTGTGCCATCATGGCGTCGCGGGCCACGCGGCTGACCCCTGGTTCGTTTGCCGGGCTTGGACGGACCCGCGACCGGGAGCGCACCTACATCTCGCCCGGTTGACCGACACAGCACGTACGCTGCGCGCGGAACCGCTGCGGTGACAGTGAAATGCGCGAAAGAATTGAGGGTAGCGCGTGCGGATTGCGGGTTGTCAAACCGGCCGAGTCACGAAACCATCGGAGCCATGGGATGGCTCAACGCGATGCGAGGGCGCGGAGCTCGCCGGTACGCGGTACTGGCGGGGTTCGCCGCGGCGCAACTCCTCGGAGCCTGTGTCGGGACGATCGGCGACTCCGAGGGTGAAGGCGGGCCGAACGGCCCTCCGGGCACGCAGACGGCGGCCGAGGAGATCGGGGCGACCACGCGGTTCGCGCGGCTGACCCACGCCCAGTACGACAACACCGTTCGCGACCTCCTGGAGCAGGCCGCCGGCTCGCCCGTCTACTCGACCGACTTCCGGCTCGACGCGACGGACGGGAAGTACCTCTTCGACAACGCCACCTACGTGCTCGGCGTCGATCAGGGCCTCCACCGGTCGTACGAGCTCGCCGCGGCCGCCATCGCCGCAGACTTCGTGAACGACGCGGCGCTCTTCGCCAAGTGGGTCCCCGCCGAGGGCACCGACGAGGACCGCGCGCGCGGGTTCGTCGAGGCGTTCGGCGAGCGAGTCCATCGGCGGCCGCTCACCGAAGCGCAGGTCACCGAGTATCTCGCGCTCTTCGCGCTCGGCACCTCGACCTACGAGGGCATGCCGGGGCTGCAGGGCGGCATCCGCCTCATCATGGAAGCGCTGATGACCTCACCGCACTTCCTCTACCGCACGGAGCTGTCGCACGAGCCCGTGGAGGGGATCGTCCCGCTCGACGGCTACGAGATCGCCTCACGCCTGAGCTACACGCTCTGGGACACGATGCCCGACGATGCGCTCTTCGCCTCGGCGCGGAGCGGCAACCTCACCAGCCCTGAGGGGCTGCGCGCCGAGGTCGACCGCATGCTGAAGGACGACCGCGCGAAAGCGGTCTTCACGAAGGTGCTGTCCCAGGCGATGGGGGTGTCCCGATACCAGAACATCTCCCCCAACCAGAGCCTGTTCCCCGACGCGCCCCCGAACCTGGCGCAGCTCGCCATCGAGGAGCTGAGCCTGTTGATGCAGGACGCCTACGAGAGCCGCCGCACCTATCGCGATCTGCTCGTCGAGCCCCGCACCTTCGTCAACGCGGACCTCGCCGCCCTCTACGGGCTGAGCGGGAGCTTCGGCCCCGACTTCGAGGAGACCACCCTCGACGCCTCCGAGCGGCGTGGCCTGCTCACCACGGTCGGCTTCCTCGCGAGCAACAGCAGCTCCGTGAACCCCGACCCGATCCACCGAGGGCTCTTCGTGGCGCAGAAGCTCCTCTGCGCCAACGTCTCGGCGCCGCCGGGGGAGATCCCGCCGCTGCCGACGCCCGAGCCAGGGCAGACGAACCGCGAGGCCATCGAGGCCATCACCGAGATCCCGAACTCGGAGTGCGTCACCTG
>CAZYSW010000560.1:0-4025 GCA_964650105.1 uncultured Nannocystaceae bacterium | reverse complement strand
TCGATGTCCGGCGCAGGCATCTCACCCTCGAAGTACGCCTCGAGATCGAGCTCGGGTCCCACATCGCTGCGCTGCAACAGCGCGTCGAGCCGCGCGTGGTCGCTCTCGAGAAACTCGCAGATGGGGCCTCGCGTCATCGCCGATCCTCCTGAAGGCCGCACGCGTCGCGCCTGCGCCCGTCCCGTCTCACCTCGCCAGCATACCGCCGAACCACCGACCAGGCCCGTCACCCGGCTCGCTTCGCCCGACGAACGACCTCGTCGCGCGCTCCAGGCCGGCGCTTCGAAACCACGACCGGCGCCCCTCCGGCCCGAGCACGGACGCCTCGTTCCCTCGAAGCGCGTGATCGCGGTCCTGCGCCGGCGCCACGATCCGCGGCCTGGTGTCGCCCGCGGCTTCGAGGCTCGACGGACGCCGCAGCGACCGCTACAACGCCGATTGCATGGACCCCCGGATCAACTTCGTCACGCTCGTCGTCGCCCAGCTGGACTGCGCCCGTCGCTTTTATCTCGACGGGCTGGGATGGCCCGCGGCGCTCGACGTGCCCGGACAGGTCGTGATGATCCGCGTCGGCGACAAGCTCGTGCTTTCGCTGTGGGCCGAGGCGGCGGCGCGCGCCGAGATCGGAGAGGTGACCCGGGGCGGAACCCTCCCCTTCACGCTCGCGCACAACGTCGGCTCTCCCCAGGAAGTCGACGCCGTCCTCGACACGGCCCGCACCGCCGGCGCGGTCGTGTACGACGCCGTACGGCGCGATTGGGGCGGTTACAGCGGCTACTTCACCGACCCCGAGGGCTTCCGTTGGGAAGTCGCCTACAACCCCCACCCGATCGGCGGGATCACCCTCCCCTGACGCCCTCACGGCGTCGGGCCGAGCTCCCACGGGGGTGGCGACATCCGTTCTCGCAGATGATCGAGAAACGCCCTCACCTTGGGCGAAAGATGCCGCGTGCTCGCATAGACCGCGTGGACCGGTACCTCGGGCGAGCACCACTGCGGGAGCACGCGCACGAGCTTCTTGGTGTGAATGGGCTCGATGCACCGGAACACCGGGAGCATCGCGATGCCCAGCCCTGCCCGCGCCGCCTCGTCGAGGAAGTCGAAGTCGTTGACGATGAGGCGCGCCTTCACGTTGACCGTGACCACCTTGCGGTTGCGGTGCAGCTTCCAGCCCGAGCGCTCGCCCCCCGCCCCGAAGACGAGACAGTCGAAGCGCGCCAGATCGCGCGGCTCCTTGGGCGTCCCGTGCTTCTTCAGGAACGCCGGGCTCGCGACCGGATAGCTGCGCAGCACACCGAGGCTTCGGGCGATCATCGCCGAGTCCGCCAGGGGGCCGGCACGAACCGCCACGTCGAAGCCCTCCTGGATCAGATCGACGACGCGGTCGGTGCAAACCATCTCGACCTGAACCTCCGGATGACGCGCCATGAACGAGGCGACGATGGGTCCGAGGTAGCCGAAGTTCAGCGGAAGGGTCACCCGCAGCAGGCCGCGGGGGATCTCCTGCATCCTGCCCACCACGCGCTCGGCCTCTTCGGCCTCGGCGACCACCCGCGCGGCGTGCTGATAGAACGCCCGCCCAACATCGGTGAGACTGAGCTTTCGGGTGGTGCGCTGCAGCAATCGGGCACCCAACCGCGCCTCGAGCTCGGCGACCTTGCGGCTGACCGTCGACTTGGGCATCTCCAGCGCCCGCGACGCGCCGGTGAAGCTGCCGGCCTCGACGACCTTGGTGAAAACGAAAATCTCGTTGAGATCCATGGACCTTGCTCCGACTGTTCCGCAGACGGGACGATTGGTGCCATAATAGACGTCTATTCACACTCATGGAACAGCGCTACGGTGAGGTCCAGCTCGAACCGAAGGAACACTCCGATGGATACCCAGACCTGGAACCTCGACACCGCTCACTCCGGCATCAACTTTTCCGCCCGCCACATGGTCTTCGCCAAGGTACGAGGGCGCTTCGGCACCTGGACCGGCAAGGCGAAGCTCGACCCGCGAGACCTCACGCGCAGCAGCGTGGAGGTGGAGATCGACGGCGCCAGCATCGACACCGGCCTGGCCGATCGAGACGCTCACCTGCGTTCGCCGGACTTCTTGGACGTCGAGCGCTTCCCCAAGCTCCGGTTCGAGAGCACCAGGGTGGAGAAGGCCGGTGGCGACCGCTACCGCATCCACGGCGAGCTCACGATCCGCGACGTGACCCGCCCCGTGGTCCTCGACGCCGAGTACGGCGGTCAGGCCACCGATCCGTGGGGCAACCAGCGGATCGCGTTCACGGCCACGACGTCGATCGACCGCGGCGACTTCGGTCTGCAGTGGAACCAGGTCCTCGAGGCCGGCGGCGTGCTGGTCGGACAACGCGTCGACATCGAGATCGAGGTCCAGGCCGTCCAGGTCGCGGCTTCGGATGCGGCTTGATCCGTCTCGAGCGGTCTGCGTCATGAAGATCAACGGCCGCCGTGACTTTCTGCGAACCTTGGCTGCCGGAGCCTTCCCGCTACCCGTCGGGTGCCGAGGCTCCGGCGCCGCCCCGACGCGTGACGAGGAGACGACGATGACGAGGCCAGACAGTCGGCAAGGGACGTCCGCAGACCGCATGCCGGTGATGTTCGTGGGCCACGGATCCCCGATGAACGTCATCGAGGACAACCGATGGAGCCGAGGCTTTTCCGCCCTGCGCGACGAAGCACCCCGGCCCAAGGCGATCCTCGCGATCTCGGCGCACTGGTTCGTCGACGGGACCTACCTCACCGGTCACGCCGATCCTCCCACGATCCACGACTTCTCCGGCTTTCCACGCGCGCTCTACGAGATCGACTACCCCGCCCCGGGCAAGGTCGACCTGGCCCGCCGCGTCCGTCGCCTGCTCGGCGAGCAGACCGCCGCGCTGAGCAACGACTGGGGCCTCGACCACGGCACGTGGACCGTGCTTCGGTGGATGTACCCGGCCGCGGACGTGCCGGTCGTACAGCTCAGCATCGACCGCCGCCTCGACCTGCGAAAGCACTACGAGATCGGTCGCTCGTTGGCCGAGCTTCGCGACGAGGGCGTCCTGATCCTCGGCAGCGGCAACGTCGTCCACAATCTGCGCGACGCCTTCCGGCGCATGCAGACGGGCTCGACCGAAACGCCCGACTGGGCGCGGCGCTTCGATGCCACGGTCGCCCAGATGCTGAGCCAACGAGACACCACCGCGCTCCTGCGCGTCTGGCCCGACACCGAGGACGGACGGATGGCGCACCCCACCCCGGACCACTGGTTACCCCTCGTGTACGCCTACGCCGCGACCGACGGGCGCGATCGGGCCCACTTCCCGACCGAGGGCTTCGACCTGGGCTCGGTCTCCATGCGCAACGTCACCTTCGGCTAGCGGATGGCACGCGAGCTGCCGCTCCATCGCTTCAAGGCCGCCCGCGCCGGGCGCCCGTCTGCGGCCTGACCAACGCACCCTCGAGGATCAGAACCGTCCTTCGCCCCAACGGGCGATCGCGCGGTTCTGCAGGGGGCGGTCTGGCGCCTGGTCACGCCAGCGGGGCATCGAAGACGTCGCGCGGGGTGAGACCGCCGTCGACGACGGCGCAGGCCAGGCGCGAAACCGACGGCAAACGCGAGTTGGTCGAACGTCGAGCAACGCAGCCATGGTCGGCGGCGAGCGTGTCATCCCCTCGCTGTCCCGATCTCCGCTTGGCCACGTCGCGCGACCCGGGGCGTTCGGCCGCGCCTCCCGATGGGAACGCAGCGTCGCGATCGTCAGCGCCCCGATCCGAGCCGTGCCTCGAGGTACTCCTTGAGCGCCACCGCGTTGTTGTGCTCGGTGTCCTTGGCGGAAAACAGCAGCGTGAGGGTCCGTTTGGAGCAGGTTGTCAGGAGTTCCTCGATCGCCTCGCGTCGTCCGTCGAGCTCTCGAAAGTACTTGCGCTTGAAGGTCTCCCACTTGGACGGCTCGTGGCCGAACCACTTGCGGAGTTCGGCGCTGGGGGCCACGTCGCGGATCCACGCGTCGAGCTTGGCGTCCTCCT
>CAZYSW010000559.1:0-4029 GCA_964650105.1 uncultured Nannocystaceae bacterium | reverse complement strand
TCGTCGACGATGGTCACGAAGTCCGGCGCGACCTTCTTGCCGATCATCTCGGAGTAGTTGCTGGTCTTCTTGCGGTTGAAGTCGGCCTCCATGCCGTGGCCGATGGCCTCGTGCAAAAGGATGCCGCTGGCGCCGGCCGCCAGCACCACGGGCAGGTCCCCCGCCGGCGGCTGCCGGGCGTCGAACAGGATCATGGTGCGATCGACGGCCTCCTTGGCCACCTGCTGCAGGCGCGCCTGGTCGTACCACTCGATGCCGTTGCGCGACGCGAGGTTGGAGGAATTCGATTGCGTCTTGCCGCCACGCCGGGCCGTCACGTTCACCCACAGCCGGGACATCGGTCGGCGATCCGTCACGATGTTCCCCTGCAGGTCGGCGATCAGGATGCGCTCGTCGCTGTCGTGCCAGGTGACGCTGACCTTCTCGATGGCGGGATCGCCGGCCTTGGCCAGGGCGGCCGCCTGCTGCACCACGGGCAGCTTCCGATCGACGCCGACCTCGTCCCACGGAACGGCGAGATCGTAGTACCGCGCATGCTCGACGGGCGTCATCCGCTCGGGCAGCATCGGCTTGCCCCCCTTGGCGATCGCGGCCGCGGCCTGGGCGGCCGACAGCATCGCCTCGCGCGACAGATCCTCGGTGTACGCGTAGCCGATCTGGTCGCCCACCACCACGCGCAACCCGACGCCGAGGTCGACGGTCGCCGACGCCTTGTTGATGATCCCGTCCTCCATCACGATGCTGTTGCTGCGCGCGTGCTGGAAGTACAGGTCGGCGTGATCGGCCCCGCGTGCGGTGAGCTCGGCCATCACCTCCCGGATCCGCGCCTCGTCGATCCCGAACCACTCCATGAAGGGGTCGGGCGGAGCGGGCCCGACGACGGTCGCCGTCGGGGTCGTGGTCGCAGGCGAGGTGGGCTTGCTCTTGCAGCCCACCAAGAAGGCGGGCACGGTCAGCACGGCGGCTCCGCTCTGGACGAAGCGGCGGCGGGTGAAGGGCGATGTCATGGCGGATCTCCTCGGGTGCCTCGGGGATCGAACACGCGTCGGATCGCCGGGCTCCCTGCCCGGGGCTCGAGCCACGGCACGCGCGGCACGAAGACGGGGCCGAAGGGCGATCGACGCTGAGACAGACCAATCCAGGCCGCCCCCAGGAATCCGGAAGCGGGTCGAGGGTGGGACACCGTATCAGGATCGGGGGTTTCGGAGCCTGCGCAACCTCACCCTGGGCGTCCGAAAAGGCCTCCGGCCCTCCTCGGGCGGCCGCGCCCCGCCGCGGCGGGGGACACGGCCTCGCCCGCCTCCGAGCGCGGCCCCCGAACCGGTTACGTTCGCCCCATGTCCGATCCCCTGCGGTACGTCCCGCTGGCGCCCGAGCACGAGGCGGCCTTCGCCCAGATCCTCGGCGCTGCCTTCGGGTTCGATCCCAAAGACGCCCCCCCATGGGTCGACGCGGCCGGACGGCAAGAGATCCGCGTCGTCCTTCGCGGTGACGAGGTGGTGGCCGGCCTCTTCCAGATCCCGATGGGACAGTTCTTCGGCGGGCGCTCGGTGTCGATGATGGGCGTCGCCGGCGTGGCCGTCCGCATCGATCAGCGGCGGCGCGGTGTCGCCTCGCACATGATGACCGCGCTGGTGCACGAGGCCCTGCGCCGCGGCACGGCGATCTCCACCCTCTACGCCGCCAACCAGACGCTGTATCGCAAGATCGGCTACGAGGCGGCCGGGAGTCGCTTCGCCGCGCGCCTGCTCCCGCAGGATCTCCGCATCACCGAGGCGAGCCTTGTGCCCCGGGTCGCGACCGCGGCCGATCGGGATCGCATCCGCGCCCTGTATCGGAAGGTGGCCGCGACCCGTCCGGGGTTCCTCGACCGTGGCCCCTACATCTGGCCGCGTCAGCACGAGGTCCGCTTCGGGGTGCGGGCGCACGGCGTGGTGCTGGAGAACGACGCCGGCGAGCTCGAGGGATACGTGTTCTACCGCCACGTCGGCGGCGCCGATCGAGGCACCTGCGAGGTCACCGATCTGATCGCGGCCACGCCTCGGGCACAGCGACAGGTGTGGTCGGTGCTGGGCAACATGGCCTCCATCATCGGGGCGCTGGTCCTGCACTCCGCCCCGCACGACCCGGCCTACCTCGCGCACCCCGATCCCCGCTTCGCGATGGAGCTGCGCGAGAACTGGATGGTGCGGCTGATCGACGTCCCGCGGGCGCTCGCCGAGCGCGGATATCCACCCGCGGTGCGGCTGCGCCTGGAGCTCGCGGTGCGCGACGACGTGATCGCCGAGAACGCGCGCCGCTTCGTGGTCGAGATCCGCGACGGCCGGGCCACGGTCCGCGAGGGCGGGGACGGATCCATCGACGTCGACGTGCGCGGCCTCGCCCAGCTCTACACCGGCTTCGCCGACCCGTACACGGTCTGCACGCTGGACCGGCTGACGACCTCCCCGGCGGGCCTGGACGCCCTGGCGAGCGCCTTCGGCGGGCCGCTGCCCTGGATGCAGGAAATGTTCTGAGGCCGTCACATCGTCGGTCGGGCACGTCTGCCTGCGCGCCGTGTCCAACCGAAACCAAAGGATTCCTGCAATCGCCGTCGCCACGGCGCTTTGTGGGGGTGTGGAGAGCGGGTGCGCTCCCTCGACGGGACGCGTGGAAGCGCCCACCCCCTCGAACGCCTTCGGCGACGAGAGCTATCGAATGATCCCGGTGCCCAGCGAGGACGACTCGATCCTCGGCCGCATCGTGCAGTCGGAGCCCGGCCCCTCGACCTCGTTCGAGGCCGAAGCCCGCCCAACCCGTGCGAGCAGTACCTCCAGCCGGCGCGCCCTCGAGCAGGAGATCCACCGCGCCCAGGAGCTCGGCATCGGCGCGAACGCCCACGCCGTCCTGAAGGGTTTCGGCTTCTCCGCCGAGAGCGAGCACGCCACGCACCTGGTGTTCGCCCGGTCCAACCGCCCGCCGACCAGGTCGACTATGCACCGGCGATCACGCTCTCGGTCGATTCGAATCCGCAGGGCATCGCGCTGGGTGACGTGGACGGAGACGGGGACCTCGACATCGCGGTGCCCTCGCGCGACGACGGGACGGTGCAGATCTTCGAGGGCGACGGCGCCGGGAACTTCGGACCCGGCCCCGTGCTCACCGTGAACAACTACCCCACGAGGATCGAGCTCGCAGCGATTGCCGATGCCACGCTCGACGTGGTCGTCACCGCGGACCTGGCCGATCAGGTCATCCGAGCGCGCGGCAACGGTGACGGGACGTTCGGGGTCCAATCGTTCTTCGGGGAGGTCGCCGAAGGCTTCACCCTGGCCGACGTCGACGGAGACGGGATCCTCGATCTCCTGGGCAGCAGCGGTGACAACCTCACGGTGGCTCTCGGCAACGCGGCCAACGAGACCTTCGGGTCGAGCACGAGCTTCGCGACCGGTGCCGGCTACCCGGTCGCCGTGGCGGCCGGGGACCTCGACGAAGACGGAGATCTGGACGCCGTCCTGGTCACCTTCGCCCAGCAGACCGTGATCCCCATGCTGGGCTCGGGGACGGGTAGCTTCGCCGCGCAGCCCAGCCTGGCCGCCGGAGGTCCGGGACGCGACGTCGCGCTGGCCGACTTCGACGGCGACGGACACCTCGACTACGTCGAGGTCACCGCAGGCCAGAACACCGCCGCCGCCCGGGTCCGGTGGGGCACCGGCACGGGCACGTTCGAGGCGAACGGGCTCGTGCTGTCGGCCGGGACCTCGCCGATGGCCGTCACGGTCGGGGACATCGACCACGACGGAGACCCGGACATCGACCACGACGGAGACCCGGACATCGCGGTGGCGAGCCAGACCGGGGCGGTCACCGTCATCCTCTCGAAAGGCGACCGCACGTTCGTGCCTCCGACGTCGTTCGGCTGCGGAGGGAACCTGCGCGACCTCCAAGTCGGTGACCTCGACGACGATTGCGTCCTGGACATCGTCGCGGCCTCGAGCACCACCGACGAGGTCTGTGTCTTCCTCTCCCCCTAGCGACACGACAGAGGGG
>CAZYSW010000558.1:0-4067 GCA_964650105.1 uncultured Nannocystaceae bacterium | reverse complement strand
CAGGGTCTTGCCGTGGCGGATGCAGGTCAGCACGTCCTGCAGCGGACGACGGGCGGGGGTGTGATAGAGCACCTCGACCGCGGCGACCAACGGTACGCCCAGCGCCGCGGCGCGCTCGCGCAGCGCCTGCTCGGCAGGGAGCTCGTCGGCGCGGCGATGTCGTGCACAGATGGCATAGAGTCGGTCGCCGACCGCGTCACGAAGCGGGGCGAGGAGCTCCGGATTGGGGCACAGGATCAGGACGTCCTCGCCGACCTCGCACAGCTCGTCGAGGTGCACCAGGCTGCTCCCCTTTTCGCAGCGCGCTCGACCGATCGACAACAGCCGCGTGAGGTGGCCGTAACCGGATCGAGTCTGAGCGAGCACGACGACCCGAGCCCGTTCTTCGAGGGTCGGCCCCACCGAGACCTCGGCTCCGTAGATCATGCGAAGCCCCTGCTCGCGCGCGCGGACGTGGGCCCGCACGATGCCTCCGACGCTGTCGCGGTCGGTCAACGCGAGGGCGGGCAAGCCCAACGCCGCGGCGCGGTCCACCAGCTCCCCGGGATGACTCGCACCCTCCAGAAACGAGAGGTTGCTCTTGGTCCAAAGGGGGACGTAGGCCATCGGGAACGCCCGCGTCCCGTCAGGATACTGAACGTTTGCACAAGATCGAATGGCGCATAGGCCGCTGGACGGGGGACGGTTTCACGGCGAGCGGCGCTTGTGGCCCGGCATGGCGCACGGTGTCGGTGCGCGACCGCCCGGGATGGTCAACGGGGCGCCGGCGTGGGCTCCGATCCGGGAGGTCGCGCCTTTGGTGCGAGCTCTGCGGGGGACGCCTCGATCTCGACCGCCACCGAGGGACGCGCGCGACGACGGGCCCACAAGCTCGCCCCGACGGCGATCGCCAGCACCGCCACGATGAACGCCACCGACCCGAGTGGCTCGATGTGGAACCGCTCGCCGGCCACGAGCTTGACCCCTGCGAACGCCAGGACCGCGGCGAGCCCGTAGTGGAGGTAGGGCAGGTTCCCGATGACGCACGCCAAGAGGAGGTAGAGCGCGCGCAGCCCCAGGATCGCGAAGGCGTTCGACGTGTAGAGGACGAACTCTTCGCGGCTCACCGCGAATGCGGCGGGCACCGAGTCGATGGCGAAGATGACGTCGGTGAACTCGACGGCGAGGATCGCCAGCAAGAGGGGGGTCCCCCTGAGCTTGCCGTCGACGCGGACGAAGAATCGGGTGTTTCGAGGGTTCGGATCGAAGGGGAGGTGCCTCGCCAGCCAATTGGCGACCTTGCTCTCGGTCTTGGTGCCGGGATCGTCCCGAAACACCCGCCACGCCGTCACCAGGAGGATCCCGCCGAAGACGAGCTCCACCCAGTCCCAGCGCTCGATGGCCTGCACGCCGAGAAAGATGAAGGCAGCGCGGAAGAGCAAGGCCCCGAAGATCCCCCAAAGGAGCACCGTGTGCTGGTACCGAAGGGGGACCCGCAGCGACTGGAAGATGACCAGAAACACGAACAGGTTGTCGAGGCTCAGGCTCTTCTCGATGAGGTACGCCGCCAGATACTCCCGGGCGGGTTGCGGCCCGAAGTGCCTCCATACGTAGAGGCCGAAGCCCAGACCCGCGGCGATCCAGATCGTGGTCCAGATCGCCGCCACCCTCCTCGAGGCGCCGCGCCCACCCCGATGCACGACGAGATCGACGGCCAGGAGCACGCCGATGACCGCGGCAAAGAGCGCCCACTGAAGGGGAGGAATCTCCATGCTCCTGGCTGGAATCTGGAACGCCTTGCCCAGCAAGCGAGGACCGCCGCCGCGCCCCTATCGCCGCGGCCGTCGCAGCGCGTCGGCGCTCCGAACCGAGACGTGGAGGATGGTGTCGAGCGTCCCGCCGGCGCGAGCCGCCGAGCTCGGTCGGGTTCTTCTCTCGCGTGCTTTCCGAGCTACGGACGGGGATGGGGGCGCCTCATCGGGGGTCGGTGGCCCCGGCGGCGCGCAGGCCTCGGAGGGCTCGCCCGGCGAGCCGCCCCGCGAGGGCACCCGCCAGTTGAACGGGGATGACGAGAAACATCCCACGCACCGTGGCTCCCATCAGGAGCTCCAGCAGGAGGGCGGGCCAGGATCGGACTGTCACCGACGCCCACGTGCCGAGCAGCCACACCACCCCCAGCGCCGCGCTGGCGAGCATCCCGCTCGTCAGGTTGAAGATCACCAAGGTCCGAAGGCCACAACGGCCGAGCGCACCACCGACGGCCGCGGCAAGGCCGAGGCACGCGAGAAGCGCCTCGATCTGATCCATCGTGGGCCATTGTTCGGGACCGTTGCTCCCGACCTTCCACGTCCCGAGGTCCGCGAGCAGGATCGCGAGCAGCAACGCGGAGCTGGTGACGATGCCGACCGCTGCGGGAATCCACAGCGCCTTCGAGCGCGTCTCGCCGACCCCGGCGCTCTCGAGCTCGCGGTCCGAAAGGCTGCCGCTCGAGGCCGACGCTTCGTCGTTCACGCGGTGGGATCGTATCAGGCCGCACGGACGCCGGCGCGTCGTGGCCCCACCTCCCGCGGGGCATGCTCGGTGCGATCCGGTCGGGACCTCCGATCGGTGGTCGCGGACGGAGGCGGGCCCGCGGGTGGGGGACACGTCGGGCGGGGACGCGCGGACGGCGAGGCGTCGTCCGGCCGCTCGGGGCGGGCGTGCGTTTCGGTCTGGAACATCGGCGCGGTCGAAGCGTCTCCTGAGGGCCGTGTCGGTCGTGCGTTCCGCCCTGCTCGGTGCCTTGCTCCAGCTTGTCGCCTGCGCCCCTCCGTCGAGCGGGCCGATGTCCGCGCGGTCTACCCCCGAGGTGCCGACCGCCTCGACCGGACGCCCGACGACGGAGCTCGAGAACCTCCGGGCCTTCGCGGAACTGTACGGCTACGTGCGGTTTTTCCATCCCACCGATGCCGCTGCCGAGGCGCCGTGGCAGGAGATCGCGGCGCACGGGCTCGCCGAGGTGCGCGACGCGAGGACCACCGGCGAGCTGATCGAGCGGTTGGAGCGCGTGTTCCTTCCGCTCGCCCCGTCGTTGCAACTCTGGACGGGGGACGATCCCGCGCCCGCCTGGCCCGAGCCCGTCGATCCGAGGGCCACCCCCGTGTACTGGCAGTACGAAGGGTTTCCCGGCGCCCCTCTCGCGCTGTACCTGCCGCCCTACCGCCGCGTGCGGGTGAACGCCCAGGAGCGAGGACGACCGCGCTTCTTCGGCGCGCCCCCGATCGTGCCGATGGAGGAGGTGCTCGCCGGTGGCGTGCGGATGCGGCTACCTTTGATGCTCGACCAAGAGAGCCTCGAGCACGCCCGCGAGGCGGGGCGGCTCTTCGTCGATCCGTGGCTGGCGGAGATGGCCACCGACGACGAAGGGTGGACCGAGCTCGACGTCCGCCAGGGCGCGGTGGTCGAGGTCTGGAACGTGCTGCGCCACTTTTACCCCTACCAGGACGTGCTCGGGCGGCCGTGGGGGGAGTTGCTCGCGGCGGCCCTGTCGGACGCCGAAGACGACGAGTCGCGCGAGGATACCCGGCGCACGCTGGCCAAGCTCGTCCACGCCATCCACGACGGTCACGGCGAGGTCGGTCATCGACGCGGACGGGCGCGAGGGCACCTGCCGTTTCGGCTGGAGGTGGTCGAAGATCTTCCGGTGGTGACGGCGGTCGCGGACGAAGGCGGGTTCGCGATCGGAGACGTCGTGGAGTCCATCGACGGACATCCCGCGTTGGAGCGGATCGGTGCGCTCGAATCGTTGGTGTCCGGCTCGTCGCACTGGCGTCGATTCAAGGCCGCCACCTGGGAGGCTCCGCGCGGCCCCCGAGGCGAGCGGGTGACGGTCTCGATCCGGCGACAGGACGAACACGTGGACGTCGAGACCGAGTACGCGGTGCTGGAAGTGGTGGAGCCCGAGCGTCCACCCGCGATTCACCGCTACCCCGACGGCGTGTTCTACGTCGATCTCACCCGCGCCCTGTGGCCCGAGATCGCCGCGCGGATGCCCGAGATCGCCGCCGCGCCGGGGGTCGTCTTCGATCTCCGCGGCTATCCCGAGGACA
>CAZYSW010000557.1:0-4077 GCA_964650105.1 uncultured Nannocystaceae bacterium | reverse complement strand
AGCGCATCCTCTATGGCCCTGGACTGGGAGTTGGTACGGTACAATACGGCAAAATCCCCGTTTTGGAGCTGGTGTTGCATCTTGTTCTCAAAAATGGAGCCCGCCACATACCTCCCTTCCTCCGCATCGGTGGCCAGCGCATCGAGGGCCGCGCGGATCGGTTGCACATCGGTGTGATCGTCCTCCGGACCCACCAGGAGGTCGTCGATCACGCGCCCCAGCAAGCTCTGCCAGTCACGCGGCGTGTGCCGCGTCTCGAGCCGGCTCACGATCGCGAACAAGCTGGTACAGAAGGCGGCGAGCTTGCCGAGCAACTCGCCTTGCTGGCCTTCGATCTCGTCGTAGGGCAGCACGCCCTGGAACAGGGCGCGTCCCCGCGTGGGGAGGGCATAGCCGACCAGGAGGCGGTCGAGCCCGAAACGCCAGGTGTTCTCTTCGTAGGCGGGTTGCCCCTTCTGCTTGCGGTGAGCGGCGTCCATTCCCCAGCGAATGCCCGCATCGGTCACCCACTGGGTGAGCACGTCCACGTCGTCGCTGGTGATCTCGAAGCGCCGCGCGATGGGTTCGAGGGCGACGAGGTCCAGCACCTCCGTGGCGGTGAGCCGCCCACCGGCGAGCTCCAACACCCGGTGGAAGGCCTCGAGCAGCGGGCTCTCTCCGCGCGTGGCCCGGTCGGCGATGCAGTAGGGGACGAACGTGGGGTCGTCTCGATCTCGCTCGAACACCGCCTCGACCAGAGGCGCATACGCTTCGACGTCGGACATCATCACTATGATGTCGCGCGGCTCGAGATCGGGGCGCGAGGCGAGGATGTCCACGATCCGATCGTGGAGGACCTCGACCTCGCGGAGGCGTCCGTGGCAGGCGTGGATCTGCAGCGAGTCGTCGTTCTCGTCGAGCGGCCGCCGGGGGGCACACGGCGGATCCCCGCGTCGCCTCAGGTGCAGCACGTCCGATTGCAGCGAGCGCAACAAGGTTTGTTCGCCGGGATCTTCGTACAGGTCTCCGAACGGCTCGTCGTAGTCGACGCGACTTTCGAGCACGCGCTGAAAGTCGCGACCCACGGCGCCCAGCGAGGACAAAAGCGGCGGGACCTGGAGCTCGGGCCCGTCGAGCGGACCGTCCAGCTCCCCGCGACGCAAAGCCGCACGTCGCGTGACGAGCTCGCCCCAGTACTCCCGTGAAGGCGACACCACGAACATGTGCACGGGGATGTGCTCGGCCAGGGCAGCGAACAGATCGACGTACAGGGGAGGAAGCGTGGTGATGCCGAAGATCGACACGCGCGCCGTCAGTACCGACGTATCGAGCGTGGGACTGCGGAGCCGCTCGATCAAGCGACGGGTGAGCGTGGCGGCATGCACCGAGCCGTGAGCCTCGGTGATGGCACGCCACAGGCGCGCCTGCCAGTGGTCCTCGCCACCGGCCTCCCACTGCGCGACGAGGTCGGGCCGGAACACCGCGTACTGATCGAAGACCTCCGCGATGCGATCGGCGAGCTGGAAGCGCTTCTTGCCGTCCCGGTCGTCGGAGACGTACCTCGCCACCTCCTCGAAGCCCGGCCCTTGCAGGTGCGCGGGCAAAGCGGAGAACACCGCCCACACCAGGCGTTCGCGCTCGAAAATTCCGGCGCCCGGCTGCGGTCCCAACACGGCGTCGAAGAGCTCGCGGACGAAGCGGCGGGGGAAGGGGAAGCGCGCGCCCGCACAGACGCCGAACCGCTCCGCCAGCCGCATCGACAGCCACACCCCCAACCCCCGTCCGTGGACGACGACCGTCTCGCCGTCGAGGGGGCGGGGCAGCGGCTCGCTCATCACTCGAGTCAGTGCATCGACCAGCCGTTCGACGCGATTGCTGCGGTGCACGAACATCGACGTGGCGATGTCCGACCTTGCCGTCGCGCCCGATCCGAGGCAACCCCGCCACGGCCCGTCGGGACGCCGCCGCGCGCCCGGCTGCCGCCGTGCGGGAGATCACCCCCCCCTCCTGCGTGCAGCCCGCGGTCGTTGCCTCACGCCGGAGCCCACGACGGCGCCCCGCGTGGCCCTTGCCGCGGGGGCCCGGCACCGTACACGAAGGTCATGCGACTCGCGCTGCTGCATTCGATGCGGTCTTGCGCGGCCTCGATGCGGGCCGTTCACCCTTTCGAGATCCTCGAGGTCGAGCTGTTCGCGTTCGATCGCGAACGCGCGCAGACCCTCGCTGCGGCCTACGCTGCCCGCGATCGGGTCGAGAGGGGGCGACGCCTTTCGCCGATCGTGCGCCGCGCGGCGTGAGGCGGCTGCGGCCGCGCGGTCAGGGGCTCTCCGACGACTCGGCCTCCGGGGGATAGCGCTCGTCGATGTAGCGACGCAGCTCGGCGGGGAGCGCGAACGACCGGTAGCCCTCGAAGAAGGCGCGGGTCATCCCGGGGGTGAGGCGCAGGTCCGGCTCGGTCGTCAGGGCCAAGGTGATGTCCCAGGCAGGATCGCCGCGGGTGGCACCGCCCCAATCGATGACGCCGGTGATCCGATCCCCCTGCGCGAGCACGTTGTCGAGGGTGAAGTCCCCGTGAATCAGGGCCTCGAACGCTCGGGGCTCGACGGCGCGACCGAGACGCTCCAGGAGCTCGGGATGATGGTCGACCGCGTGGCGACGAACGAACGACGTCGCCCGTTTCAGCGTGGGATCGATCCAGGGCTGGGGGCTCGCCTCCTGCAGCGCCGGCGGCACCGCGGTGCCGTGGATCTTCGCCAAGAGCGCACCGAGGCGGCGAAACCACGCCTCGCGCTCGCGCTCGTCCGCCTGCTCGATCGCGTCCCAAAGCGGGGTGCCCGGAAGGTGCGTCATCACCAACCACGCGGGGTCTTCGCTGCGCGTGCCCGCGCGGTGAAAGCCGATCGGGCGCGGGACGGGGAGGTCCGTGGATTCGAGGGCGACGAGCGCTCGATACTCGTGCTCCAACCACGTGTTGTAAGGCGCCTCGCTGCATCGCTTGACGACCAGCGCCTCGCGCGGGCCGACGGCGACGATGACCTCCGAGGTCGCACCCTGGCCCGCCCGCCGCAGCTCGGATCCTTCGGGCAACCACGCCCGGACCTCGGCCGGGAGGTCGGCTGGGCCGTGCACGTTCACGGGGGTCCCCGATCGGCGGTCGTCGTCACGCCTGCACCGTACGCGGCAGGGTATCGGAGAATTCCGGCGCGGGGAGACCGGGCCGCTACAGCGCCAGGTCGATCTCGCGCCCGCTCGGGTCCTTCACGACGATCCGCTGTCCGCGCGATTTGGCCTGGTGCACCATCTGGAGCAGACCGAGCGCCTGACCGACGACCTCCCCGGGGGTCTTCGCGCCGAGCTTTTCGGCCAACGACACCAGCAACCTGGCGGTCTTTCCGGGGATCTCGATGGTCATCGGGCCCGGGTCGGCGGCCGGGCCGCGCGGATCGAACGTCGACACGGGCGGGCGTCCTCAGTCGTTCTTGAACTCGCCGCGGGCGAAGATCGAGGCGACGTAGGTGAGCACGTCGGTGGCGGAGATCTCGTCGTAGCCGTAGTTGCGGATCAGCCGCTGCTTGACGACCTCGATCTTCTCCTGCGCCTCCTTGTCGACGACGTTGGAGACCAGACTGGTCAGCTTGATGCTGTCTTTTTGATCCTCGAACAGCTTCAGCTCCAGCGCCTTGTACAGCCGCTCGTTGGTCCGGAAGTCGAACTGCTTGCCCTCGATCGCGAGCGCACCGATGTAGTTCATGATCTCGCGACGGAAATCGTCCTTGCGGCTCTCGGGAATGTCGATCTTCGTCTCGATCGACCGCATCAGCCGTTCGTCGGGCTCCTCGTCCTGTCCCGTGTACGGGTTCTTGACCTTCTCGCGCTGCGTGTAGGCCTTCACGTTGTCGATGTAGTTGCCGCACAGCCGGGCGATGGCCTCGTCGTCGGCGGAGATGGCCCGCTGGACCTCGTTCTTGACGATGTCCTCGTACTCCTGCTTCACGACCGCGAGCAGCTCGCTGTAGTGCTTCCGGTCCTCCTCGGAGGTGATGAGGCTGTGGCTGCGCAGGCCCGACTCCAGCTCGTTCATCACCATGAAGGGGTTGA
>CAZYSW010000556.1:0-4082 GCA_964650105.1 uncultured Nannocystaceae bacterium | reverse complement strand
CAAGGACCGGCGCCAGATCGCCACGGCGCTGTCGAAGTTCCTGGCCGACAGCTACACGCTGTACCTGAAGACCCACAACTTCCACTGGAACGTGACCGGGCCGATGTTCCAGACCCTGCACGTCCTGTTCGAACAGCAGTACACCGAGCAGTGGCAGGCCATCGACCTGATCGCCGAGCGCATCCGTACCCTGGGATTCCCGGCGCCGGGGACCTACGCCGCCTTCGCCAAGCTGGCGTCGATCCAGGAGACCGAGGGGGTGCCCGAGGCCCGGGAGATGATCGCGCTGCTCGTCGAAGGCAACGAAGCCGTCGTCCGCACCGCGCGATCGCTGTTTCCTCGCGTCGACGAGGCGCACGACGAGCCCACCGCCGATCTGCTCACCCAGCGAATGCAGGTGCACGAAAAGAACGCCTGGATGTTGAGGAGCTTGCTCGAGTAGGTGGGCACGTCGGACACCGATCGCCGGGCGGCTCTCGAGGCGCTGCTGGGATCGATCTGGACGCGGCTCCCCGAGGTCTTCCTCCGCGCCCGACGGTGGGGCGCGGCCTGGGAGGATCTGTCTCGACCGTTCGTCGTCTGGGAGGGCGACCGCCCCCTCGCCCACGTGGGTTTGATGTCGATCCGCCTGCTCGTCGCGGGCCGCGAGATCGACGTGGGGGCGATCCATGCGGTGTGCACCCACCCTCGGGCGCGCCATCGGGGGCTCGCGACGCGCCTGGTCGGCGAGGCCCTCGCCGCCTCGGAGGCGGCGGGCCACACCGCGCAGATCCTGTTCGCCGTCGATCCGGGGTTCTATGCCCGGTGGGGGTTTCGGCCCCTGCGAACCCACGTCTTCGTGGGCAGGGCCCCGCGCGTCGCACGACCCCACCGGGCGGTGGCCCTCGATCTGCAGGCCGAGCCGGATCGGGCCCTACTGTACCGCTTCCTCGCCGACCGGGCGCCGACGTCGGAGCAATGGTTCGTCCGCGAGCCCGCGCGGTTGTTCGTGCTCAATCAGGTCATCCAGACCCCCGTCGAGCGATCGATCGTGCACGTCCCCAGTCTGGACGCCATCGTGGTGTACCGCCGCGTCGAGGACCTGCTCTACCTCGAAGACGTCGTGGCCCGGCGCATGCCCAGCCTCGAGGAGATCGTGGCGAGCGTCGCCGGCCCCGTTCGCAACGTCGTCGTCCAGTTCGCGCCCGATCGCCTGCCCCACGCTTCGCTGCGGCCCGACCTGTGGGGCGACGTGGACACCATGATGGTGCGGGGGCCCATCCTGGAGGACGACGGCGTGCTCGCCGTCCCGCCCCTCACCCGCTGGTGAGCGCGCGACGACTCAGGTTCGAAGCGCGGCCACCCGACGGTGGGGCGGCTCAACGTCGGCGCTCGGGGGCCGGGTGGGAGGCCAGCCACGCCTCCACCCGGGCCAGCGCGTCGCCGGAGCGCTCGGGTTGCGCGGCGAGCTCGTCGCGGGCCTGCTCGGCCAACGATCGCGCACGGGAGCGCTGGCGCGGGTCGTGCCACAGCGCCTGGGCCAGCACGAAGTAGCCGTCGCTCTTGCTCTCGAAGAAGCGCTCCTGCGCATCGAGGATGGCGACCGAGCGCTCGGCGTGCTCCACCGCGCGCGAGGGGTTTCCGCGCGCCAGCTCGATCTCGGCCAGCTCGCGCAACGGAACGATGAGGCTGTTGTCGTCGGTCCCGAACTTCGCCTCGAAGATCGTGGCCGCGCGCGCGATCTGGTCGTGCGCCTCGTCGAGTCGTCCCAGCTTGCGGTACACGGCGCCCACCATGGTCGCCGACACGGCGAGCCCCGGATCGTCGGGGGCCCGCGTGCGCTCCCGCAGCCGAAGCGCCCGAGTGTTCACCGCCAGCGCCTCGTCCAGCGCGTCGCGTTCGGTGAGCGCCATGCCGAGCACCGTCAACGCCTTGTCGAGGTCGGGGTGCTCGGGACCCAGGGCCTCCTCCAGGATGGCCAAAGCCCGCCTGTAGTGCGCGATGGCGTCTTCGAGCTTGCCCTGGTCGTGCAGGATCCCTCCCATCGACGACAACACTTGCCCGACCTTCGGATGCCGGGGCCCCAGCCGCGTCTCGGCGATGGCTCGGGCGCGCTCCAGCAATTGCAGGGCTTCCTCGGGTCGCCCCAGCCGCCCGACCACCGGGCCCATGCGCTGCAGGCTCGACGCGACGTCCGGATGATCGGGGCCCAGAACCCGCTCCAAGATCGCGACCGAGCGATGCATCAGCTCGAGCCCCTCCTCGGGCTTTCGCGTCAGCCACAAGAGCGTGCCGAGGTGACCCAGCGAGTGCGCGACCGTGAGGTGGTCGGGGCCGAGCGCCACCTCCCGCAGCTCCAGGCTGCGCCGGACGTGCTCGATCGCCTCCGGCTCGCGCCCGGCCACCTGCAGGACCGAGCCGAGCACGTCGAGGACCATCGCTTCCCCGAGCACGTCGTCGGCTCGCAGGGCGAGGGCCTGCGCCGTCTTTCCCCACAAGAGCCCCGCGTCGGGCTGCACCTGTCGCGCCCCGACGACGAACGCCAGCCGCGTGACGGCCTCGACCTCGACCGCGTCGTGCCCCAGCTCCGCGGCGAGCAGATAGGCCTGTTCGAGATCCTGCGCCGCTTGCTCGTAGCGTGCCTGTGCCTCCCGCACGATCCCGCGCTCGAGCAACGCTTCGGCGACCAAAGGACGGACCTGCAGCGCATGACTGCGCTCGACGAGCGCCTCGCTCACCTGGGCGCTGGCGTCGTAGTTTCCCGCGGCCCGCAAAGCTCGCGCCCGGGCGAGGTCCTGCCGCAGCGACTCGACCTCCGCCGCCACCGCGGGGTCGTCGGGCGGGGGTAGCCTCGACTGCAGCGCTGCCACGTCGTCGCACCGCGAGACGGGCGACAGCTCGACGACCAGCTTGACCGCGTTCTCGACCACCTTGGGATCGCCCCCCGCGAGAACGCCCAGGGTCTGGGCGAGCTCGTCGCGCAGCCGGTTCAGACAGCGCATGCGCAGGTCCATCACCGCTTCGGACTGCACCCCCCGCACCCGCGTCGCCTCGCAGATCTCCGTGAACTTGTCCGTCCATGCGGTGGCGTAGGCGGTGATGCGCGACTCCACGCGCGGCCACGCCTGCGCCCCCGCCAACGTCGCGTCCAGAGCCGACCGCAGGCGCTGCCGCGCCGCGTCGTCCCACACGTCGGCGAGGGCCGCCTCTGCCCCCTCGCACTGCTGCCCGGCCCACGCTTGCTGCCACAGGCCCGCACCGCCGAGGGCCACCGCGCCCGCGGCCGCGGCCATCCAGGGCCATCGCGCGGGACGCAGCTCGCGTTGCAGCACCCCCAAGAGCGCATCCATCGAGGGCCATCGGTCCTCCGGCGACACCGCGAGCCCGCGCAGCAAGGCCTTGCGAAGCGCGGCGGACGGGCGAGGGCGCCCCGAGCCCGAGGTCGGGTGCTGCAACCTCCGCGCCAGCACCGACGCGGCGATCTCGGCCCGCGTCGACCCGGCGAAGGGACGCGTGCCGTACAACGCTTCGTAAGCCGTCACGCAAAAGCCGAACTGGTCGGAGGCGGGCGTCACCGGCCCGCCGCGGTGTTGCTCGGGGGACATGTAGGCCGGCGTGCCCAACATGGCGCCCGTCGCCGTGACGTCGGACCGCGCGGTCTCGCCCGCCGGGCCCGACGACGGGGGCACCCCCGTGGACTCGGCACCGGTGGTGCGGGTGTCGTCGGGACTCTTCGGCAGCTCCAAACCGCGCGCGAGCCCGAAGTCGAGCACGCGCACCCGACCGTCGTCGCCCACCATCACGTTCTCGGGCTTGAAATCCCGGTGCACGATCCCGGCAGCGTGCGCCGCAGCGAGCCCGCGGCCGGCCTCCAGCAACACGCGAACGATCTCACGGATCGGTCGCCGGGCGTCGCGAAGCCAGCGCGCCAGCGTGCGCCCCGAGATGTACTCCATCGCGATGAACATCGACCCGTCGTGCTGCCCGATCTCGTGGACGGGCACGATGTTCGGGTGCGACAGCTTGGCGAGGGCGCGGCCCTCGCGGCTGAACCGCTGGAGGTTCGCCGAGGAGGTTCGCGTCGACATCACCTTCACCGCGAC
>CAZYSW010000555.1:358-4100 GCA_964650105.1 uncultured Nannocystaceae bacterium | reverse complement strand
CCTCCTTGCCATCGATCCCGTAGACGATGACGTAGGGGAGGTTCGGTACGTTGCGCAGGTACGTCTTGGCGACCTCACTGTCCCAGTCCACGACGTTGAGCTTGCGCAGCGCGACATCGTCGTGGTCACGCAGAACCGCGAGCATGTGGCGGTCCACCTTCTTGCACGGCCCGCACCAGATCGCGTGAAAGTCGAAGACCGTGACCTTGCCTTTCACGCGGTGGGCCTCGATGTCGGTCGCTTCGCCGTTCTCGGAGATCTGGACGACATCCAGCCCCTGCGGGAATACGACCTCGGGTGTGTACGCGCCCTGTCCGGGTCCCTCCGAGGCTCGGTAGCCAAGGTCGTGAGCGACGGCGATGAACTGGGCGGGCCCGACGACCGCCGCGTCGTAGGCGACCGTCACCTCGGCGGTCTCCCGGTCGAAGGTGGCCTCGTACACCCCGGAGGTCTTGTTGAGGGCGGTCACCACAGACATCCCGCAGCTTTGGCAGTCGATCTCTTGCAGCGAGACGACGGTCTGAGCGGCCTCGGCCGGCACCTCCGTGGAAGCCGATGTCGAAGCTCGGTCGCAGGCACCCGCGAGCACCAGCGTTGCCAGCAGGCACACCCCGAGGCCACAGCCGGGGAGCCGTCGGAAGGACGCGATCATGTCAGGTCCGCCTCTCGGGGTTTGCCCGCCTCGAAGGTCTTGTCGATCTCCTCGACGATCTTCTTCACGCTGACTCGCTTCGGATTGAAGGTGACGCGGGCTTCCTTCGCGGCGAAGTCCACGGTTGCGCTCGAAACACCGTCGATCTTGGCAAGCCGATGTTGCAGGCGCTCGGCACAGGACTCGCAGGCCATGCCTTCCACGGGGATCACGACCCGCTTTTCTGTCGCCTGCCGCTGCGCTTCGGCTTCGCTGATCGGACCCACCTGGTTGCGCGTGGAGGTGGAGTCGGCGAGGGCCTCGGGCGAGCAACCGGCAGCGACGAGGCCGAGGCCGAACAGAAACGGTGCGTGGATCATGTCGTGGACCTTTCAGGGGGTTGGACTCGTGGCTGCGCACTTGGAACAGCCGGCCGCGACTGCCGTAGCCTTGCGCTTCGGCCAGGCGTTCCAGAGCGAGGCACCGACGAGCACGGTCAGGGCCGCATACAAGACGAGGTCGGAAGCGAGCGCGAACTTCCCGATGAGGATCAGCACGGATGCCGCCAATCCGACGGCGAACGGGCCGTACCCGCGACGACGCCGTGCCCGGAAGGCGAGAGCCGCCAGCGCGAGTAACAGGGCCGCACCGGTGATTGGGAGCAGGTACTGGGCGTCCATCAAGAACCCGAGACCGAGCGCGCTCACCAGCCCGGCGTACACGGGCCAGCAGGCGGGGCACAGACCGACGGGCAGCAGTCCCACGCCAAGTGCAGGCACCATCCCGGCCAGGCGTCCGACACTGGAACGGTTTCGCGCGACCGACTCCCGGTCGCTGCCGGCGAGGCTCAGCCGCGCCGCGATCATCTCGACCGGGGGGACACCCTGATTTCGGCCGTTTCCATCCCGGTACATCCGGCAGGATCGGCCCCCGACCGCGGGCGGCTCCCCGGCCACGTCCTCGCCGGCGACGAGGATCGTCGGCGAGCCATAGCCGCGCCACTTCTCGGGCGTGCTCGCATCGGTGGACAGTAGCTCGCGCCATCGACGAGGCGCTGCGGATCGTTCGAGGGCTTCCACCAGGTTTCGGCGGGCGTCCTCGACGTGCGGGCAGTCAGCGTCGTAGAGCAGGACGACATCGGTCATGACGAAGCTCCATTGTCGTCGAGGGCATCGAGAATCGGGCACGCGCTCCCGGGGCCTTCCCCGGGGCACGCGTCGGCGACTCGCGTGAGGACCTCCCGGATCGCAGCGAGGTCGCGCATCTTGGCATCCACTTCTTCGATCTTGGTGCGGGCTTCTGCGCTCACCCTCGTGCAGGCGCGGGGGCTCTCCGTCGTTCGCAGCCGGAGCAGCATCTCGATGTCGTCGAGGGAGAAACCGAGCGCCTGCGCCCGCTTGACGAAGCGGATCGTACGCAGGGCTTGCTCGTCGTAGCGCCGCCAGCCCTGCCCGGGCTTGCGCGGCTGCTTGATCAGGCCCCGGCGCTCGTAGTAGCGGATCGTGTCCACGTTCACGTTGGCCGCCTCCGCGAGCCCGCTGATGGTCATGCCGTCCGTTGGCATCGTGCTCCAAGCCTACTTCCGGACCTGACTCCCGAAACAAGGTTGAGTCGAATTTCTTGCGGGGACGGGCCGCCGGTGGGGCGCTAACGGGCGCAAGCGGCAGCGCACGGGCGGGGAGGTTGAATGTGCGGCCTAGGCGCCATCGATCTCGGAATGAAGGCACGGGTCCAGAACGGGGGTCCTCGCACACCGCCTCCGATCCCGGGCGCACGCAGTGTCGTAGTGCGTTCAAAGCGATACGCTCGCCTCGTCGGGGGTCGGCCATGCCTCGTTTCCGTTTTCTCCCTCAAGTCGCGGTGGCCCTCGCGGCCCTGCTGAACGCCTGCCAGTCCGAGATCGACCTGTCCGTCTACGGGGAGGCGTTCGTCGAGGAGGGAATCCCGGAGGCCGAGGTGTCGGACGGCTGGCGCGTCGAGTTCGACGAGTTCATCGTCGCCATCACGGACGTGCGCATCGACGGCGACGACGCGGTCGGCCTCGACGGAACCTGGGTGTTCGATCTGGCTCGACCGTCCGACGGCGCCGACCATCATCTCGCCTCGGTCCCGGCCATGCGAGGGGAGTACGGTTCGCTCGAATACCGATTTGCCGCACCAACCGGAGAGGTTCAGGGCAACGCAACCGACGCTCAGGTCGCCCGGGCCATCGAGACGGGGGCCGCGCTACTGGTCGAAGCGACCGCAACTCGTGGTGACCGCACCGTCCACCTGTCGTGGGCGTTCCCCCTCGACCAGGGGCACCGATGCGAACTCGACCTCGAAGCTGGGCGCCAGGATGCCAGGGCCGAGATCACGATCCACGCCGTCGATCCCGCAGTCGCGGTGAGCTTGATTGCCGATGCCGACCGCGATGGCGACGGTGTCGTCACCACGAGTGAACTGGCAGCCGTAGACATCACCACCGAAGCCCGGTACCAGACCGGCGGCCTGGACATCGAAAACCTGCATCGCTACATCGGACACCTGGCCCTGACGATGGGGCACGTCAATGGTGAGGGCGACTGCCAGCCACAGTTCGTGCCTCGTGCGTATCGGGAGCTTTACGACGGCGGTGAAATCGACCTGGCGCGACCGGACCGGGGGGCCGGCGCGGAACTGTTTGTAACGCACTGCGCGAGTTGTCACGGGTCTGGGGGCGAAGGAGACGGACCGGCGGCGGGAGGCGTCACCCCGAGGGCGGCTGATCTCACCCGCCTATCGGCCGCGGCGCAGGATCCAGGCTACTTGCACTTCCGGATCGCCCGGGGTGGGGCGTTCTTCCCGTACATGTCCGCCATGCCTGCTCTGGTCGGCGCCCTGGACGACAACGAGATCGCCTCCATCGTGGCGCACGTTCACGCGGTCAGCGGCGCGCACTAAGCGAACGACCTGCGCTTCGCCGGCACGGATCGAGGTGCGAGGGATGTCCTTGATCCCGGACCCCGGTCCGGAGGCAGGCTGAATTTCAGAATCACGAAAGGAGGCCGAGTCATGGTCGAGAAAACCAGGAGAGTCGAAGTATTCAGCGCGGGTTGTGCTGCGTGTGACGAGGTCATCAAGCTCGTCAAG
>CAZYSW010000555.1:0-348 GCA_964650105.1 uncultured Nannocystaceae bacterium | reverse complement strand
GAGGTCAAGTGCGCATCGTGCAGCATCGAGGTGCTCGATATGCGCGACGCGAAGGTCGTTGCCCGCGCACGTTCGTTGGGCGTGAAGTCCGTCCCCGCGGTCGCCGTGGACGGAAAACTGGCCGACTGCTGCGCCGGTCGGGGCGTCACCGAGGAGGGGCTGCGGTCCGCCGGCGTAGGCAGCCCCGCCTGATGTCGGAAGGCGATCTGGGGTCAACCTTCCCAGGTCGCCTTCGAGCCGCACGCGAGCATCTGCTTGCCCATGTAGGGGTTCTCGATGGCGTCGGTTCGCTGCACCCACTTCTGGTAGCCCTGGGCCATCGGGCACTCGAAGACGTAGGTTCCTTCG
>CAZYSW010000554.1:0-4109 GCA_964650105.1 uncultured Nannocystaceae bacterium | reverse complement strand
CGGACTGTAGTCCGGCTTTTCGAACGCCGTGCACAACGGGTTCCCGAAGTCGGTGGTGGTCACCATGATCTGGACGTCGGCGTTCACCGGCTGCCCCGACGAGTCCTGCAAGTTCTCCAGCTTTTCGACGAGGAGCGGGAAGTTCCGCGCCAGATTCTCCTGCTCCTCGCCCATCGTCCCGGAGTTGTCGATCACGAACAGGATGTCGATCTGGTCGGTGCACCCGATGTCGGTGTTGCCACAGCCCACCGCCGAGGTGTCTCCCCCGACGTCGAGCTTGGGGCCGGTGTCGCCCGAGTCCGGATCGATCGACGTGTGGCTGTCGGTCGATCCCTCGGTCGCGGTGACGGTCGCGAGGGTCGGATTGACGCTCGTGTCCTCGTCCTCGCGCTGATCGCCCGAGCACGACGCGAGGGAGACCCCCAAGGACGCAGTCAGCAAGAATGCCCGATCGAGTCTTCTCATCTTCGAAGTTCCTGTCTCCGGTTCGTCTCGGACCCCCGCCCCGACCGGGCGGCCCGCACCCAAGCTCGGAAGGTACCATGAGGCCCAGGCTCCTGGGAAACGCGGACGCCCTCGCCTGGACACATCACCCATTGGCCGCCGGTGGGCCATCTCGTCACCCCATGCCGAGCGCGTCGCGGACCGCAGGCACGCGCGCGCACCCGGGTATGGAGCCCGCGGCCCGATCGGGCGGTCGACGACCCCCGTCGTGCGTGCCGAGCCACTTCGGATTGCTGGTCGAGGGCCGGGCGACCCGACTCGGCTCACGAAGCTCGCCCGCGCCGAGCCCCTGCCGGGCCGACCTGCAGATCACGCGCCGGATCGGGCCTCTCGCTTACGCCAGCGCGGTGCAACGAGCCGGCTGGGGCTCACAAAACGAAATTCACGAGCCGACCGGGCACCACGACCACCCGCTTGGGGGTACGTCCTTCCAGCCGCTTTTTGATCTCCTCGGTCGAGGCCGCGAGGTCCGCGAGCTCGTCCTTGGTGGCCCCCTTCGGGGCCTGGATCTCGGCGCGGCGCTTGCCGTCGATCTGGATCACGAGGTTGAAGGTGTCCTCCTCCAGGAGCGAGGGATCGGCCGCGGGCCAAGGCTCGTACGCCAGGGATTTCGGGTGCCCGAGCGCGGCCCACAGCTCCTCGGCCAGGTGCGGCGCAAACGGCGAAAGCAGGAGGCAGAATTGCTCGGCCGCATCGCGCGCCAGGGGTTCCTCGCCCCCGGGTCCGGTCACGTCACGCACGAACACCATGAGCGAGGCGATCGCGGTGTTGAAGGCCATGCGATCCAGACGCTCGGTCACCTCGGCGATCGTGCGGTGCAGGAGCTTGCGCTGGCGCGCCTTGCCCTCACCCGGTGCCAGCGGGCGTAGGCATCCGGACGCTTCGTCGAAGTACAACCGGTAGATGCGCTGCAAGAAGCGGTGAATCCCGGCCAACCCCGAGGTCTGCCACGGCGCGCTCTGCTCGAGCGGGCCCATGAACATCTCGTACATCCGCACCGCGTCGGCACCGTACAGGGCGACGACCTGGTCGGGATTCACGACGTTGCCCATGCTCTTGGACATCTTGTCCCACTGGATCTCGACGCGCTCGCCCGTCGCCTTGACGAAGTACTCCTCGGTACCGTCGGGGCCTTCGCGGGTTTCGACCTCGTCGGGCTGGAACAGGACCTTCTTGCCCTCGGCGTCCCTGCGACCATCGAGCGGCGTGAAGGTGGCGCCCAAGATCATGCCCTGGTTCACCAGGCGGCGGAACGGCTCGGGGTGTCGGACATATCCGAGGTCGAACAGCACCTTGTGCCAAAACCGTGCGTACAGCAGGTGCGTCGCCGCGTGCTCGATGCCCCCCACGTAGAGATCGACGGGCATCCAGTAGGACTCCGCCTCCGGCGAAACGGGAAGGTCCGGGTTGTGGGGATCGCAAAACCGCAGGTAGTACCAGCAGCTCCCGGCCCACTGCGGCATGGTGTTGACCTCGCGCAAGGAGCCGTCGGGCAGCTCCCGCCACTCCCGAGCGCGCGCGAGGGGAGGCTCGCCCTCCTCGCTGGGGTTGTAGTCGGCGACCGGCGGCAGCTCGACCGGTAGCTCCGACTCGGGCACCGGCTCGACCCGACCGTCCTTGCGGTAGATCAGCGGAAACGGTTCTCCCCAGTAGCGCTGCCGCGAGAACAACCAGTCGCGCAGCTTGTAGGTCACGCGGCTGCGGCCTCGGCCGATCGACTCCAGATGCTCGATCATCTTGGCCTTGGCTTGCTTCGTCGGGAGCCCGTCGATCACCGGCGAGTTCACGGCCGTGCCCTCACCGACGTACGCCTCCTTCTGCACGTCCGTGTCATCACCGCCGGCCACGACCTCGACGATGGGCAACCCCTTCGCCCGGGCGAAGGCGTGGTCTCGCTCGTCGTGGGCCGGTACGGCCATGATGGCGCCCGTTCCGTACCCGAGCAGCACGTAGTCGGCGATGAACACCGGAATCTTGGCGCCGGTGAGGGGGTGGAGCGCGTGTCCCCCGGTGAACACGCCGGTCTTGAGTCCCTCCATCGCGGCCACCTGGCGGTCTCGCTCGGTCCGACGAAGGGTCTGGTCGACGTACGCTTGTACCGCTTCGCGCTGCTCCTCGGAGGTGATGTCGGCGACGAGCGGGTGCTCGGGAGCCAGCACCATGTAGGTGGCGCCGTACAGCGTGTCGGGCCGCGTGGTGAACACGGTCAGCGTCAGGTCGGGTCGGCCATCGATTGCGAAGTCGATCTCCGCCCCCTCCGAGCGCCCGATCCAATTGCGCTGGATCTCCAGCACGTGCGGCGGCCAGTCCAACCCCTCGAGGTCGGCGAGCAACCGCTCGGCGTACTCGGTGATCCGCAGCATCCATTGCTTCATCGGCCGGCGGATGACTTCGTGACCGGCCTCGACCTTCTCGGCGACCTCCTCGTTGGCGAGCACGATGCGGAGGTCGGGACACCAGTTCACCGGCGCCTCCTCGAGATAGGCCAAACGACGCGAGTCCCTGTAGGCCGCGATCGCGTCCTCCCCCTGTCGAGCGATCGCTTCGGGAATCGGGAGCTCCTCGATGGGACGCGCTCGCTGAGCCTCCCGGTCGTACCAGCTCCCGAACATCTTCAGGAAGATCCACTGCGTCCAGCGGTAGTAGCTCGGGTCGGTGGTGTTGATCTCGCGATCCCAGTCGTAGGAGAACCCGAGCGAACGGAGCTGCCGGCGGAAGTTCGCGCTCGTCTCGGCGATGATCTCCGCCGGATGGCGACCGGTCTTCATGGCGTAGCGCTCGGCGGGCAGACCAAAGGCGTCCCAGCCCATCGGGTGCAACACGTTGAATCCCCGCATCCGCTTGTACCGAGCCACGATGTCGGTGGCCGTGTATCCCTCGACGTGACCCACGTGCAGCCCGTCGCCCGACGGATAGGGGAACATGTCGAGCACGTAGAACTTCGGCCGCTCCGGGTCGATCTCGGCACGAAACGTGCGGTTCTCCTCCCAGTAAGCTTGCCATCGGGCCTCGATGGCCTTGTGGTCGTAGCCCATTGCCCCGAACGCTAGTGCGTCCGCGCGCCCTTGCCAAGCGCGGCGGCCCCGGCGTCGGGTCGTCACCCGATCAGGACGCCGGACAGGCTTCGCCCGTGCCTCGGAGCATGATTTGCGCGCTTTGTTCGATCGCGGCGCCCGTCACGGAGACCGCGGGCGGCGAAGCGACGCGTCCGAAGCACTCCGAAGCCTCACCGTCGGCCGTGAACACGGCGACCGCCTCCACCAGGTAGATCCCGGGCTCGTTCACCTCGACGCCCATGAGCGCTTCGGCCTCCGTCGCGGGACACGTGTAGCGCGTCCCCTCGAACGCGATCGAGACGACCGGGTCGCACGCGTCGCCCGGGGGACAGTCGATGCGCTCGGCTCGGAACACGACCTCCACCACGCCCACCCGATCGCAGAAGCGCACGACGTCGACGCGCCCCAGCAAAGTGGCCCCGGGCCCCGCGTCGTGGTCGTCCACCGTCGAGCAGCCACCGACGGCGAGCACCGACCCGCAGGCGACGATCGCCGCGCGCGACGGCCCACCGTCGCGGCGTCGTACCGGACACCCTCGGACGCCGGGCG
>CAZYSW010000553.1:0-4109 GCA_964650105.1 uncultured Nannocystaceae bacterium | reverse complement strand
ACAACCCCTTCGCCGAGCTCGTCGAGGACTGCCGCGCGGGCCGCAAGCCCTACAAGCTCCTGCGCATCACGTTCGACGACGCGCTCCACGACGGCCTCTATCGCCGGGTGTGCCTATCGACCGACCGTGTCTGATCGCCCGAGGCCGAGCAGAAGTGGGTGCGGGACATCCGTGATTTCTACGGAGAGGCGGGCGCGGAGGAGCTCGACTGCATCCCTCGCCAGAGCGGCGGAAAGTACCTGCCGCGGGCGCTTCTCGAAGCTCGGGCGGTCAAAGTCCCGATCTTGCGGTGGGGCGTCGAAGACAGCTTCGTCGACCTCGCCGACGACAAGCGCTGGGCCGAGTGCGACGCGTGGCTCCGCGAGAACGTCGAGCCGATTCTCTCGCTCTTGCCCTCGGGACTCCGCACCTCACTCGGCGAAGACTTCGGCCGGAGCGGCGACCTCACGGTGCTGTGGCCGCTGATCACCGGAGGGGACCTCGTTCGGCGCACGCCGTTCGTCATCGAGCTGCGAAACGTCCCCTTCCGCCAACAAGAGCAGGTCGTGTTCTGGCTCATCGACCGGATGCCGAGGTTCTCGGGGGCGGCGTTCGATGCGCGAGGCAACGGTCAATACCTCGCCGAGGTCAGCCGCCAGCGGTACGGCTCGGAGTGCATCGCCGAGGTGATGCTCACCGAGGGATGGTACCGCGAGCACATGCCGCCCGCGAAGGCCGCCCTCGAAGACGGCACGCTCGAGCTCCCGGCGGACGCCGAGATCCTGGACGACTTCCGCACCATCGAGGTCGTCAAGGGCGTGCCTCGCGTGGTCGAGAAGACCCGAGGCGCGACCGGCCAGCGGCATGGTGATGCCGCGGTGGCGTGCGTCCTCTCCTACTTCGCGTCGAGGACCCTCGACGCAGGCCCGATCCGCTTTCGGGCGGACGGTCAGCGCGTGTCTTCCGGGGCGTACTTCGGCGATCCGGACCTCGCGCGACGTGCACTAACTGGATGGTGACCGATGCCCCTACTGCTCACGAAACTACTCTCCCGAAAGTTCCTGGTCGCGCTGGTGACGATCATCGGCGCGCTGCTCGATGCGAGCCTCGACACTGCGCACCTCGCGGTCGCCGGAGGAGCCGCGATCGCCTACGTGATCGCAGAAGCCTTCGTCGATCGAAAGCGACTCGACTCGCTCATCGAGGCCGCCAAGAGCGGGGTGGACCAAGCCAAGACCACCCTCGCCGTGCTCCTCATCGCTGGCCTGGCCATGACGTCGGCGGCGTGTGGCGGTACGCAGAGCGGCGCGAGCATCGCCAGGTACACCGCGCTCGGTGGCGCTCTCGCCGCAACGGCGGTGGACCCGATCATCGCGTCCGCCTACGAACGAGCGACCGAGCAGTTCGAAGCGGGGCAGCTCAGCCGCGACGACTTCGAAGTGAAGCTGCGCCGCCTCGACCGTGCCGACCGCGCGCTGAAGTCCCTGACCCAGGCGCTATACGCGGTCGACCTCGCCGTGTTCGCTGCCGAGGCGGGCCATCAATGCGGGCTCGAACCGGCACTCGGCGCAGCCGTGCATGCGGCCGTGCGAGTACTGAACGCGCTCGTCGAGGCCGGCATCGACCCCCCACCCGAGCTCGAGGCAGCGTCCACCGTTGTGAGCGTCTTCGTGCCAGCCCCTGAGTGCGAGGCCGCCGCGTTATGAAACCGCTCGCGCGCGAGCTCCTCCGAGCGGGAGGTCAGATCCTCGGCGAGGCCTTGGTCCGGCTCTTCGCCCGAAGGTCTCGCGCGCCCGCGTCGCGTGGTGGGCAGGACGCGACGAAGGTCCTCGACGACCACCAATGGAAGTCTCCCGAAGCCAAGGAGCGCGCCCACGCTGCACTCCGTCACGACGAGGATCAGCATGACCGATGAGAAGTTGCTGCCCCCGATCTTCGGAGAGATCTCGGACGAGAGTCGGACGCGTGCGGCGTTCGTCGGCGAGCTCGCCGAGTCGCGCGACGAGGTCCTCCGGATCCACGGCAACGGCGATCTCTCCATCTACGAACGACTCCTCCGCGACGACCAGGTGCACGCGACCTTCCAGCAGCGACGCACCTCGGTCGTGTCGCTCCCTTGGATCGTCGAGCCGGGAGGTCCCACGCCGCGTGACGAGGAGGCGGCCGACTTCCTGCGCGAGCAGTTGAAGCGATCGCGATGGGACCAGGTGACCTGGAAGATGCTCTCCGGGATCTTCTATGGCTACGCCGTGGCCGAGATGATCTACGAGGAGGACCGCGGCCGCGTCGGCATCCAGTCGATCAAGGTACGGCGCGCCAAGCGCTTCCGCTTCGATCGTGCCGGACAGCTGATCCTCCTCGATCCCGATCGTGGGCGAGTCCCCATGCCGGCTCAGAAGTTCTGGACGTACACCGCGGGGGCGGACGACGACGACGACTTCTACGGACTCGGGCTTGGGTACTACCTGTACTGGCCAGTCTGGTTCAAGCGGAACGGCTGGCGCTTCTGGTCTCTCTGGCTCGAGAAGCTCGCGAGCGGCACGCCGATCGCGAAGGGCCCGCCCGGCATGACACCAGGCGACGAGGACAAGCTCCTCGACGTGCTCAAGGCCATCACCAATGGCGGCCGCGTCGTCGTACCCAAAAACGTCGAGGTGGAGATCCTGGAGTCGATGCGGTCGAGCGGCGGCGATTACGACGCGTTCGCGGCCCGCATGGATCGCGCCATCTCGAAGATCGTGATGTCCCAGACGATGACGACCGACGACGGGTCCTCTCTCGCCCAAGCGAACGTTCACGCACGCGTCGGTGGAAAGGTGACCCTCACCGACGCTGACCTCATCCACGAGTCGTTCAACGAAGGACCGGCGCGGTGGCTCACCGAGTGGAACTTCCCGGGAGCGGCAACACCCGTCGTGTGGCGCGATGGGGCCGACCCGGAAGACCTGAGCGCGCGTGCGACGCGAGACGCGCAACTCGCGTCCATCGGCTATCGCCCGACCGAGCAGTACATCCGCGACACCTACGGCGAGGGCTTCGAGTTCGTCTCGCCCGTCGCGCCGTCCAACGACTCCTTCGGGCCGAGCCCGTTCGGAGGGTTCCCCTCGTCTGCCTCGCCAGCAACTGCGCCCACGCCCGAAGCGACGTCTTCCGCCTCGCCCGCGCCCACCAACTCGAATCTCGTTCTCGCTCCGACCGACATCGCCAAGGTGGTGACGGTGAACGAGGCGCGTGCCGCACAAGGCCTCGGGGAGCTCCGAAAGGCAGACGGCTCCCGAGACGACGACGGCGAACTCACCATCGCGGAGTTCAACGCGCTTCGAGAGTCGCAACGCGAAGCGATGGGCAAGGCCGTGGGCGAAGCGCAAGGTGAGGCCGAGGCGGCCGACGAGTTCGCCGAAGCTGAGACCGAAGTCGCCGAGCCGAACGACGTCGCGTCCGATCAGCTCGACGACGGTTGGCAGAAGGTCATCGAGCCGGAGGTCGTCGCGCTCGAGGAGCTGCTGTCGAACGCGTCGTCGCTCGAGGACTTCCGAGCGCGACTCGGCGAGATCGTCAATCGGAACCCCGACGCCCTGACTGAACAGCTCGCGCGCATCCTCTTCGTGGGGAAGCTGAGCGGCTCCATGGAGCGCGATGGCGGCGAATGATCCGTTCGGCCTCCCTCCTGCCGAGGCGGTGCGATGGTTCGAGGAGAAGGGGTACCGCCTCTCGGATCACTGGACCGAGGTGTGGCAGGAGCAGCACGCCCGTGCGTTCACGGTGGCGCGTGCGACGCAGCTCGAGATCCTCGCCGACATCCGGGCCGCCGTCGATGAGGCGTTGAAGCAGGGGCTCTCGCTGGGCGAGTTCCAGCGCGACCTGAAGCCCCTGCTCCAGAAGCGTGGCTGGTGGGGCCGAGAGGAGCGAATCGATCCCGAGACGGGCGAGATCACGGAGGTGGAGCTCGGCACGCCGAGAAGACTCCGCACGATCTACGAGACGAACCTGCGCATGGCGCAGGCGGCCGGCCGCGAAGAACAGATGGAGCGCACGAAGGCTCGGCGACCGTACGCGCGCTACGTGGCGATCCTCGATGGCCGGACCCGAGACGAGCACCCTGAGTGGCACGACACGGTGCTCCCCATCGA
>CAZYSW010000552.1:0-4110 GCA_964650105.1 uncultured Nannocystaceae bacterium | reverse complement strand
TGGCCGAGTGGCTGAAGGCACAGGTTTGCTAAACCTGCGTAGGGGAAACTCTACCGAGGGTTCGAATCCCTCCCGTTCCGCCAACTTCCGAGCGCGAGTCCGGCGACCAACCCCACGAGGTCGGCCGCCAGATCGTGCCACTCGGGGCTCCGCTTCCAGGGCAGCACGCCCTGGGCGAGCTCCGTCCCGCCCCCCACGAGCACACCCGCGGCGAGCACCAACCAGCCCGGCGCGCCCGCGCGAAGCCACACCCAACCCGCTCCCGCGAACGCCAGCGCGTGCAGGACCTTGTCCAGGTGCGGGATCGAGTGCGGGCCACCCGCTGGCGGCGACAACAAGGCGGCAACCACCAGGGCCGAGTAGACGACGGCGATGACACGATGACGGAGCACGCGGGGTCGACCCGAGACCGCTACGCTCCGTCTTCGGCGGCTGCCCAGTACGAGATCAGCTCGTTGTTGTCGACGATCCGCGAGTGGTGGTGTCCCCACACGTCGCTGACGTAGATCATCGAGCCCTTCTCGAGGCGCGGTGTGAGGTAGATGGCGCAATACTCGGCGTCACCACCTTCCACGGCCTTGCCGATCTTGTGTAGCGGCTGCTTGCTCCGCGGACACAGGAGCTCGCACTTGGTCCCCTTGGGCAGATCCTCGAAGCCCTTCTTGCGGCGATCCCCGTGGATCGGGCTGAGGTCGACGAGCTCCTCGCGGCCGCCCGCGCGCACCAGCAACGTGATGGCCGGGAAACCGTCGAAGGTCGTGTCGGTGACACCGATGAGACTCTCGCCCGTGGGGCCGAAGGCCTGGTTGACCACGATGATGACGTCGTCGGTGATCGACAGCGGCGCATCATCACCTTGTGTGGGGGTGGCACCCGTGATCTCCAGGTGCTCGACGTCGATATTCTCCCGGCCCATCGCTTCCCTTCGGCTGCTTGCAGCCTCACACGACCACGAATGCGGCCGAACTGCAAGAGGGCCCCGGTGGGGCGCGCGTCGAATCTCGAAAAGCGGCGCGGACGGTGATGTCCGCGCGGGCACCGGCTTCATCGGGGAACGCCGCCGCGTTCGGCGTTTCACGGGGTTTGCCCCCACGTGCGCTCGTCCGCCGTCCGGGCCGAGCCTCACACGTCCGCGCCCCGTCGCCCGTCCATGCGGACACGCGGCGGCGCAAGCGTGCGTGGCCGGCCGCAGTGGGGGTACTCTCGGCCACACGAGCCGCATGGTCGCCCGACCCACGCCCAACCGCTACTGCCACGCCTGCGGCGGACCCAACCCCGACGCCACCGCCCAGCAGTGCTGCTACTGCGGTGGCCCGCTCGTGCCCCTGGGCGCGCCCGATCCTCGCGAGGCGATGCGCTGCTCGGCGTGCGCCAAGATGGTCGCGATCGGCTCGTCGTTCTGCCCCGGGTGCGGCGCCGCGCTGGCCAGCGTCGGCGAGGGAGGCCCGGGGTACGCGTGCCCCGGGTGCGCGGCGCAAGGCGTCACCGACGAGGGCATGGCGACCTGGGGGCTCACCCCGACGCCCGAACGACCGCAAGGCCATCCGGTCCACGCCTGTCGACGATGTGGCGGCGTGTGGGTCGACGTCGAGGTGTTGGAGGCCATCCTCCGCGGCGTGGCTTCCGAGAGCGGGAGCGTCGCAGCGAGCTCGCGTGGTCCTACGCGGCGCGTGATGGCGCGCGGCGCCGTCTCGGGCAAGGTGGTCTACCGCCGCTGCGCGGTGTGCAACGAGTTGATGATGCGCCGCAACTTCGGACGGGTGTCGGGGGTCGTCGTCGACGAGTGCGGACGGCACGGGTCCTATTTCGACGCCGGCGAGCTGGAGGACGTGCTGGCATTCGTGCGCAGCGGAGGCCTGCACGCGGCCCGACGCCACGCCGACGAGGAGCACAACCGTCTGATGCGACACAAGCTGGAGATCGCCGCCCTCGAGGCCCCGGCGCCCGGCGGGTTGGGCGAGCTCCCCTCGACGAGCCTCGCCGACGGATTCGCGCGCTTCTTCGGCCGCTGGATCTCGAGCCGCTTCTGATGGCGCGTCCTCGTCCCGCTGCCGGACGTGTCGCGCGTCCGTCGGTAGGTGGTCGAGCAACGCTGCCGGCGTCGTCGGGGGCGGTATCGTGGGGGTGCGGGGCTTCCACCCCCGGCGGGCGGATGTGTTAACCTGCGCGACCCATGGGTGCGGCCGGGGTTTCGCCGAAACCGAGGATCTTTCATCGTCTCTTCATCGCCAACCGCGGCGAGGTCGCCGTTCGGATCGCGAACGCCTGTGACGAGCTCGGCATCACCCCGGTGTTCGCCACCTCCGAGGCGGATCGAGACGCGCCGTATCTGCGAGGTCGCGAGTCGGTCTGCATCGGCCCCGCCCGAGCCAGTCGCAGCTACCTCGACGCGCCCAGCGTGGTCCAGGCCGCGCGCCAGTCGGGCTGTACTGCCGTGCACCCCGGCTGGGGCTTTTTGGCGGAGAACCCGGTGTTCGCCAGCCTCTGCGAGGCGCACGGGCTCACCTTCATCGGTCCGCCCCCGCACACCATGCACCTGATGGGCAAGAAGACCCCTGCCAAGCGGGCCATGATCGCCGCTGGACTGCAAGTGATCCCGGGGAGTGACGGCGTGCTGACGGATCTGGACGAGGCCCGCCGCGTCGCCGACCGGATCGGCTTTCCGGTGCTGATCAAGGCGGAGAGTGGGGGCGGCGGTCGAGGGATGCGGATCGCCCGGCGTCACGGCGAGCTGGACGCCGCCTTCTCGGAGGCACAGGCGGAAGCCCGAGCGGCCTTCGGCGATCCTCGGGTGTACATGGAGCGCCTGATCGAAGGCGGCCGACACATCGAGATCCAGGTCATGGCCGACCGCTACGGCAACGTGGTTCACCTCGGCGAAAGGGACTGCACGATCCAACGCAATCACCAAAAGCTGGTCGAAGAGTCCCCCTCGCCGGTGCTCGATCCGAACGAGCGAGAGCGCACGCTCGCGGCCGCGGTTCGAGCCGCCGCCAGCATCGGCTACGTGGGCGCCGGTACGATGGAGTTCTTGCTCGACGAGGACGGCGTCTTGCGCTTCATGGAGATGAACACGCGTCTTCAGGTGGAGCACTGCGTGACCGAGATGCGAGCCGGCGTGGACCTGGTCGTCGAGCAGATCCGCGTAGCCGCGGGTCACCGCCTGCGCTGGCAGCAGGACGAGATCGAGCTGACGGGCCACGCCATCGAGTGCAGGATCAACGCCGAAGATCCCGCGGACGGCTTCCGACCCGCGCCGGGCACCATCACCCGATGGGAGGCGCCGACGGGCGAGGGGATCCGCGTCGACACCCACGTGTGCGAGGACTACACGGTCCCAACGCACTACGACAGCTTGATCTGCAAGGTCATCGCCCACGGACCCGACCGGGACGCGGCGGCCGATCGGATGCTCACGGCGCTCGAGGCGCTGGTGTGCGAGGGCATCCCCACCACCGTTCCGATGCACCGGGCGATTCTCGCGTCCGCCGACTTTCGTCAGAACCGATACGACACCCGCAAGATCCCCGGGTGGCCCCCCTCGGGGAGTGAGGCGTAGATGGTCCACGTTCCACTTTCACCGATCGGCAATCCGCGCGCGAGCTTCTGCGACGACGCCACCTTCGCCGAGCACCTCGGCGCCATCGAGCGACGCGAAGCGGTGCTCCGCGCCCGCCGGGCCGAGGTACACGCAGGCTGGGGGCCCAAGTACGTCGGCCGCGTGCATGCCAAGGGGAAGCTGACCGCACGCGAACGGATCGACCGGCTGATCGATCCCGGCACCCGCATCTTCGAGGTGGGAACGTTCGTGAACTACGGGCTCACGTTCGGCGACGGCCAGCTCACCTCGCCGGCGGCCGGGGTGGTGACCGCGTTCGCCCGGATCGAGGGTCGTTGGTGCATGGTGATCGCCAACGACAACACCGTAGCGTCGGGCTCGTGGTGGCCGATGACGCCCGAGAAGATCGAGCGGGCGCAGATGATGGCGCTTCGTCTCCGCTTGCCCACCCTGTATCTGGTCGATTGCAGCGGTCTGTTCTTGCCCGAGCAGTCCCGCTCGTTCCCCGGTGCCCGCGGTGCGGGGCACATCTTCAAGATGAACAGCCTCCT
>CAZYSW010000551.1:0-4115 GCA_964650105.1 uncultured Nannocystaceae bacterium | reverse complement strand
CGACGCGGCTCCAGTACGTCCGGCAGGCGCTGTTCGGGCGGGAGTATTTGGAACGAGTGGCGACGAACAATGGTCTGGACGCGACCGCGACGACGCCGGTGCAGCGCGAAGAGGTGTTACGGCTCTTGCGCAGAAATCTCAGCATCGAGGCCACGTCGGCGCGGGACGACGTGAGCAGGGAGACCTCGAGCAGCATCTTCACGATCCGCTTCCGCGACGAGAACCCCGAAATCGCCGTCGGCGTCGTCCGCGACATGTTGAACATCCTCATCGAGGATACGTTGAGTGAGAATCGCGCGAGCACGGACGCCGCGGAGCGCTTTCTCAACGAGCGGATCCGCGAATACGAGAACCGATTGCAGCAGGCCGAGCAGGCACTTGCGGAATTTCAGCGCGAGAATTCCGGCAAGCTGCCCGGATCGGAAGGAAGCTATTTCGAGCGCTTGCTGCGTGAGCGCGACGCGCTGGACGAGACGGAACGCAGGATTCGTGTCGCCGAGTCGCGGCGCGCCCAGCTCGAACAGCAGCTGAGGGGCGAGACCCCGGTGCTCGCCGCCGATGGGGCCACGCGCGAGCCGCCGCCCGACAGCATCGATGCGCGCATTCGCGCGCATCGAGCGCAGCTCGACAGACTGTTACTGGAATACACCGATCGTCATCCCGACGTCATCGCGCTGCGGGAAACGCTTGCGCGCCTGGAGCAGCAGCGTGCCGACCAGTTGCGCGCGCTGGGTGTAGAGAACCCGGAGCAGCAAATATCAGCGCTCGGCTCCAATCCAGTGTACCAGGCGTTGCAGATTTCTTTGCACGAAGTGGAGGTGGAGATCGCCACCTTGCAGGCCGAAGCGGAGGACCGCAGGCGACGCCTCAGGGAGCTGCAGGCTCTGATCGATGAGGTGCCGGAAGTTGAAGCGGAGCTCCAGCGACTGAACAGGGACTACGACGACATCCGAAGGCAGTATCAGCTGCTCATTCAGAGCCGCGAGACACAGATGTTGTCGCGAAAGGCATCCGAAGCCGACCAGGTGGACTTTCGCGTGCTGAACCCGCCGCAGGCGGACAGTGAGCCGGTGGCGCCGCGTCGACTCCTGTTGCTCTCCGGCGTGCTAGGTGCCGCACTCGGCGCCGGGGCAGCGCTCTGCTATCTGCTTGCCCAGCTCAAGCCCGTCTTCAACAACGGCCGCACGTTGAGCGCTGTAACCGGATTACCCGTGCTGGGAGTCGTGAGCAGGGTTCTCGTCCGTGCCGAAACTCGACGCCGGCAACGTCTGGCGTTGTTGTCCTTCTCGGCAGCCATGGTATCCCTGATTTTGATTGGCGGCAGTCTTCTCCTGCTCGAAGCTACGGGTCATGGACTCAGGTCCATTCTGATCGGTGTCTAGTATGGGACGGATCGAAGAGGCGCTGCAGAAGCTGCAGAAGGCAGCGACGGCTTCGGCGCAGGCTCGTGCGAGCACGAGCCTCAGCTCGAGCGGAGGTCGGCTCGCTACCGTAGTCAGGCACTCCGGCGAGTACGGAGGCAAACATATCCAGTTCGACACGGCGCAGCTCACGGCGAATGGGCTGCTTGCGCCTGACGTCGAGGGACGACGCCTGGCCGAGCAATACCGCGTAATCAAGCGGCCGCTGCTTCGTAACGCCGAACCGGGGCACGAACCCGCCGTCCGCCGCGGCAACTTGGTCATGGTCGGCTCGGCCTTGGCCGGAGAGGGAAAGACTTTCACCTGCGTCAACCTTTGTCTCAGCATTGCTCGCGAGAAGGACTGGAGCGTCGTGCTCGTCGACGCCGATTGCAGCAAGCCGCACCTCACGCGCCTGTTGTCGGCCGAGAACGAGCCTGGCCTCACCGATCTGCTGCGGGATCCTGCCCTCAGTTTCGACTCGGTCGTGATGACGACGGACATCAGAGGGTTGTACTTCCTGCCGACCGGCGCTCATGACCCTCATGCGTCCGAGCTTCTGGCGAGCCGCCGAATGGACGAGCTTTGTGATGCTCTCGCGTTCGAAGCCGGCCGCGTCATCGTCTTCGATTCGTCGCCGTTGCTGCTCACGAGCGAGGCCGTGGTTCTTGCATCGAAGGTCGGGCAGATCGCGCTTGTGGTCCGCGCGAACGACACTCCGCAGCAGGCGGTCCTCGCTGCCGTCGAGAAAATCGACCCGAGCACGGCCGTTGCGTGCATTTTGAATCAAAGTTATGGGAGCAAGCTCGGTCTCGAGTATGGCGACTACCACGCGTACGGCGAGTAACAAGAGTCGAGTAGCGCGCATCGTTCACTCGTTGGTGGCGTTGCCTGCCCGGGCGTGCGTGCTTCCGTTGTGCACGGCCGCCCTCGTCAGCCCTACGGCGCGAGGCCAGGAAGATGCCGCGCTCGCCAACTCAGCGGCCCAAGGTCCGGAAGACGTCGCCGTCGTGAGCTCCGCAGGCGAAGACGCTGCGCCGGACGCGCAAGCGCGACCGGAGGTCCACCTCAGAATCGGCGCAGGCCACACGAGCAACCTCTTTCTCGACGACAGGGAGTTGCGGTCCGACATCGAGATGCTCGGTGTCGGGTTGGTCGCCGGCAAGGCCTCCAGTCGGTGGAGGGGGGTGATCGCGACTGACTTGGAGTTCCGACGGTACGACGCCGAGATCATCGAAGACAATGACGAGTTATTGGGCTCGTTGGATGGCAGGCTCGAGATCGAGCTCGTACCCGAAAGATTCGTCTGGATTTTCGAGCAGAACTCCGGTCAAAGCCGAACGAACCCGCTAGCGCCCGTTGGCCCCGACAACCGCGAGCGAACGGATGTGTTCTCGACCGGACCTCGATGGGCGTTTCCGGTTGGAGGCCGTAACGAGATCCAGGTTGGTGGCCGGATTGCGGAGCGGCGCTACGAGATTTCGGATTTTCTGGACAGTCGCCTGATCACCGCGAGACTTTCCTTTTCCCACGCCGTCGATCGCGTCACGCATATCACGTTCGGCTTCGATCACACCGAAAACGAGCTCGACGCGGGTGACGAGGCCTACGAGTTTCGCCTGGCTTCCGTCACCTATGAGCGGCTCTTTTCGACGGGGGGCGTGGAGCTCAGTATCGGCAAGGGCGAGGTCGACCTCGGCGCGGGAGGAGGGGATTCGACGTCGATCGCGCGCTTCGGGTGGGCCCGGCGATTGGGAAGTCGCTCGTCGTTGAATCTCTGGGCGAGCCGAGAGATCACGGACGCCGGGGAGCTGTTCAGGCTCGGTGGCTTGGAAGGCGTTCAAGCAGGCAATCTGAGCAGCCTGCAAACCCTGTTCGACGTGAACGAGGATCGGCTGAGAGGGGTGGTTCTGACGGTCGATCCATTGAGGCGGACCGCGGCGGGCATTTCCCTCGAGCTTCGAGGTCGAACGACGAGGGTGGGGCTGCGTGCGACGTTCGGCGAAGACGATTTCGAGGTCGACAAGACGTTCAACAACGACTTTGAGTCGATCGGGGCGTCGATTTCGCACGACCTTGGACGCCGATGGGCAATATCGGCCGACATCGCCGCGATAACGCAGGATTTCCAAGGGTTCGCTCGTTCGAACGAGGACCTGTTCGCCGGCGTTTCGGTCGACAAACGTTTTGGGCGAAGCCTGCGCATGACGATCTCGTTCAACCGCAGTCGCCGACAGAGCGGCTTCGACGAGTTTGACGAGAACGTATACACCGTATTCGTCGGCTACGACATCTAAGAAGTCCGATCGGCGTCGGAACAGACAACGCGAAGTTCCGTTCAGCGTCCTGTAGATTCACCGTCGGGATTTCTTACACTCGCCGGGAGTGGTGTGACGCGCGTCACATCATATGTTCTTGTTTTTGCAGGAACTGCGCACTTGGCCCGGTTTCTGCAACAGATGCGAGGGTATAGTATTTGCGAGTACGGAGTATTTCTGGCCATGTCCCAGACCACCGTGTTTCGGGCGAGGTCGTTTGTGATGCTGTTCCTGCTCGGTGGGTCGGTCGCTCTGGTCGTAGTCGCCTGGCAGGGCAGATCCAAACCAGCGGACTGCTGCGTCGCCGATGGATGGTTCGATGGCATCCTGGCGCGATCTGATGGCACGCGTGCGAACGGCGCGCGCGAGCGTCTTCGCGAGCGGCCGGCCCGTGCCG
>CAZYSW010000550.1:3639-4148 GCA_964650105.1 uncultured Nannocystaceae bacterium | reverse complement strand
GACTAGCACCGCAACCGCTCGAGCCGTCGGCGCGCCACGACGAATGGTCAGGGAGCGTAGCGGTCGCGAAGTGCTTCGAAGAAGGCGCGCACGCCGAAGACCTCTCCGCCCGCCGGACGCCCCGGACGACTGCGTACGTTCCAGGCCATCGTATCGACGTGCGCCCACGAGGTCTGGGGGCGAAGAAATCGCTGCAAGAACAGGGCGGCGTGGATGGCTCCCCCTTCGCTGACGCTGGCGATGTTGTCGACGTCGGCGATCTTGCTGTCGAGGTGGCGCTGGTAGGGTTGAAACAGAGGCATGCGCCACAGGGGATCGGCCACGGCGTTGCCCGCGGTGAGAACCGCGTCGGCGATGTCGTCGGCGGTGCAGAACAGGGCCGGCAACTCGGTGCCCAGGGCGACGCGGGCGGCCCCCGTCAACGTCGCGAAATCGACGAGGAGATCGGGCTCCTCGGCGTCGGCCTCGGTCAGCGCATCGCACAGGACGAGCCGGCCCTCGGCATCGGT
>CAZYSW010000550.1:0-3629 GCA_964650105.1 uncultured Nannocystaceae bacterium | reverse complement strand
GTCAAACCCTTGCGGGTGGCGAGCACGTCGCCGGGACGGTAGGCGTTGCCCGACACCGCGTTCTCGACGGCCGGGATCAAGACGCGGAGTCGAACGTCGAGGCCCGCGTCCATGATCATGTGTGCCAGCGCGAGCACGGACGCCGCCCCGCCCATGTCCTTCTTCATGAGCTTCATCCCCGCCGCGCTCTTGAGGTCGAGCCCACCCGAGTCGAAGCACACCCCCTTGCCGACGAGTGTGAGTCGGCGGGCGCGGGGGGAACCCCACCGAAGGTCGACCAGTCGGGGGGCTCGCGCGCTCGCCTTGCCCACCGCGTAGATGGCGGGGAAGTTCTTCTCCAGGAGCGACTCGCCGACGATGACCGAGAACTTCGCCGCGTGGCGTCCGGCGAGCTCTTCCGCGACCCCGGCGAGCTCCTCCGGACCGAGGTCGGACGCCGGGGTGTTCACCAGATCCCGGCCGAGCGTCACCGCAGTCACGATCCGCTCGACCGCAGCCCGGTCGCTGCCTTTGGGCCACACGAGCGAGGGGAGCTTCTTCTTGCGCTCCTTGTAGCGGGTGAAGGCGTAGCCGGCGAGCGCCCACCCCAACGCCGCCATGTCGGCCTCGGCGCGCGGTAGCGTGTCGTCGAACGCATAGCGTCCCGCGGGCAGGCGGTCGACCAGAGCCGCGTATGCCCACAGATCGGGCGCCTGCCCCAGACCGAGGATGACGCGTCCGAGCCGTCCGTTGCGCTCGGGAACGAGCGCGACTTTGCCGGCGTCCGGCGAGAACTCGATGGCCGACAGCCATGCTCGCGTCGTTGCGTTCTGTTTCTTCAGCCAGGCCCGATAGGCCTGGGCCCGGATCGGGGTGATGAGAACGGTGCCTTTTCCCGCGCGTGCGACCAACTGCTCCATGGGTCGCGACACGGTAGAAGGGTTTTCGACGCCGGACAAGGCTCGCCGACTCCCCGTGGCGGAGGTCATGCCCGCCCCGCGAGACCGCGGCCGCGGCCCATCGGGCTCAGGTTTCGGCTCGTCCGAGGGCCCGCGCCGCCATCTTCCACAGGGTCTTGACGTCGAAGGGCTTGTGCAGAAACCCGATCACGCCCAGCGTGGTCAGGCGTCGCTTGCGGGCCAGGTCCGTGTGTCCGGAAACAGATGACCACGGGAAGCGACGGCGACAGCGTGCGAAGCACCTCCACGGTTTGCTCGCCGTCGAGCGATGGCATGTCGAGATCGATGATGGCGGCGTCGACCGGAACGCGATCGAACGCGATCGCCCCGCTTGAAGGTCGCGATGGCGTCTGTGCCGTCGACGGCGGTCAGAACCTCGGGCCCGAGCTTTGAAGGAGTCGCGCGTGGAGCGCAGGACCAGCGGCTCGTCGTCCACCAGCAACACCGTCCCCTGCAGGGGCGGAAGGTCGGCAGGACCGGGGGCCTTGGGGACCGGGGGGCCCTCGGCCGCCGGAACCCAGGCCGCGAGTGTCGTGCCGCGGCCGAGCTCGCTGTGAAGCGTGGTTTCGCCGCCGTGGTCGCGAAGGATCGCCGCGACGGTCGCCAACCCTCAAGCCCGTGCCTTCGCCGCGGGTCTTGGTGGTGAAGAAGGGCTGGAACGCGCGCTCGAGCGTCTCGGCGTCCATGCCGATGCGGTCGTCCTCGACGGCGATGCGCACGTAGGACCCGGGGGTCAACGTCTCCGGGGTGTTCGACTCGTCGGTAGGGATGCGAACGCGCGACGCGGAGATGACGATGTGACCACCTTTGGGCAGGGCCTGACCCGCGTTGATGCAGCCGTTCATGAGCACCTGGAGCAGCATCGAGCTGTCTCCCACCATGGCGAGTCCCGGTTCCACGACCGTTCGCAACACGACGTTGCGCGGAAGCGTGCGGCGCAGCAGCGAAGCGGCCTCGTCGATCAGCGGCTCGACCTCGATGACGTCGTGCGCCCGCGGGCGAGAACGTGCGAACGACAGGAGTCGAGAGGTGAGGGCGGCGGCGCGCCGCGCGGCCGTTTCGATCTCCGACAGACACTCCGCACCTTCGCCCGGCGGCACGGCATGCGTGGCCTCCAGCTACGCGACGTTGCCGAGGATGGTGGCCATCAAGTTATTGAAGTCGTGCGCGACCCCGCTGGCGAGCTGCCCGAGCGCCTGCAGCTTTTGAGCCTCAGCGACCTGTTCCTCGTAGCGATCGATGTGGGTGAACAGGAGGATGGTTTCGGCACCGAGCGCGATCTTGTCCCCCGATTTCAGCTCGACGCCGCGAACGCGGTGACCATTGACGAACGTTCCGTTGCGGCTGCCCAGGTCTTCGATGCGGTACCCAGCCTCGTCCCGCACGATCCGGGCGTGGCGGCGTGACGTGCCCTCGTCGCTGAGCCTGATCTCGACCTCCCGATCGCGCCCGAGCACCGACGCGTCGCCGAGGACGAAGCGTCGGCCGAGAACCACGAGCTGTGCCGGCTCGCCCGCGCGCCCGATCAGCGTCTGCGGGAGCCCGCTTTGCGGACGGATCCGCAGCGTCCGATCCTGCTCGTCTCCAACCACGGCTCGGTGCCGGTGCTTTGGATTCGATCCAGTCTACCCTTCGCCCACAAAGCTGCGAGGATTCTTCGAACGGCGTGGGCCCATGTCGCACCCGCGCCATACACCCCAATCATGTCGCACCCGCCAGCCTGGCTCTCGCCGAACCCCGCGGCCCTCGGGGCAAGGACCCCGGGTGCGGCGCGAGTCTCAGCAAATTCCGGGGTAGACGACCTGGAGGGTGAGCGGTCCCAAGGTGAACACGTCGCTGGGACGGACCTCCACCGGCGCGGTGATGCGGACGCCGTCTCGATGGAGCTCGACGTGCTTCTCCAGGGGGCGGATCTGGGCGCGACGCGGGAACCCGCTCCAATCGAAGAGCACCGCGCGGTCCGGAACGTCCGCCATCTCCACGCGCAGGTCGCAGGTCGGTGACGTTCCGAACCATCGTCGGCCGGGGATCAGCGCGAGGTTCTCGATCTCGTCGGAGCCGCAACCGACGATCACGCGCGCCGACGGCGACGCGCCGAGATCGGCGTGCAGGATCTCGCCCAGAGCATTCGCCATCACCTCCGCGTTGGCCGGACGCAGGGCCGGGTCCTTGGCCAGGGCGAACGACAACAGGTCGATCAATCGGTCGGGCAAGTCGGCGCACGCCCGATAGCGGTGAATGGGGACCATCTGCCGCATGGCATGGGCGTCCAGCCATCCGACGGGATTGTCTCGCAACAAGGCGACGACCTCGCTGACCTTGCGGTCCTCGAACAAGACCGCGTGTCCCGACAAGAGCTCGTACAGAATCGTCGCCAGGCTGTAAACGTCGCTCGCGGGCGTCAATCGATCGGTGTGGAGCTGCTCGGGCTGGCAATAATGCGGGGTGCCGACCAACGTGCGGCCGGCGGTCGCGTTTGCGCCGAACGCCCACGGCACGCCCCACGCTCGGGCGAGGCCGAAGTCGAGGACCTTCACCGTCCCGTCGGGCTCGATCCACAAGTTCGCGGGCTTGAGGTCCCGGTGCACGACGCCCTGTGCGTGTGCCTCGGCGAGCCCCATGCACGCCTGCAGGATGGTGTCGACTGCCTTCGCCGGCGCCATCGGCTCGTCGAAGTGGTGGTGTCCGTCG
>CAZYSW010000549.1:0-4150 GCA_964650105.1 uncultured Nannocystaceae bacterium | reverse complement strand
TTGCCCAGATGTCGTCGGGCTCGAAACGACGACAGAAGTCGCCCGCCGTCGTGGGATCGGGGATTGCCCGCGCGCCGAGCACATCGAGGAACACCCGGTCGTTGCGACACAGCTCGACGATGCCACGGCCATGGTCATGTGGGTGGCCGAGGGTCCCTCCACGCTGGGTCGCTCCCCTGTCCTACCTTTGCCCAGACCCCTTCGCTAGCCAGGGGTTGGCTGGTGCCGTTGTCGAGGATGGACCATCGGGTCCTCCCGCGAGCGCAAGTGCGTGAAATCCCGGCCGGCGTGGGCGTTGCATTGGGCGGCAGGCATGACACGATTCCACCCCTCCCATCCGTCGCTTTGGCCACTTCTGTGCGCGCTCGTGGGGCTCGGCGCTTGCTCGTCCTCGGATGATGCCAGCCATGGAGATGCCTCGGCATCCGACACCGAAGGCGAGCTCGATGGCGGGGAGATCGGGGGGTCTGGAAGTCTCGACGGCAGTGGCACCGATGGAGGCTCTGACGATGGAGGATCGGACGACGGCGGATCGGATGATGACGGCGGGCCGGATGACGGGATGCCGGGGGATGACGGCGAGCCGTACTCGGTGGACGCGTTCGATTACGTCGATGATCGGCCCGAAACCTTCCAGCCGCTTCGCGAGAGCCGCTTTCGCCTGGTGGGATCCGACGAGCTGGCCCTTCTCGTCAGGGAACCAGGTCCCGTCTCGGGGCGGGTGATCGACGACCAGTTCGAGGGCGATGGCAGCTCCCCATGGTCTTCGGTGCCGTCGGGGTTGCTGCCCGCCGGGGAGCTGTGGACGGCGCTGCGGGTCGAGACCGACGGTGATGCGCCCGACGAGCTCGCCGTGCTCGCGATGGAGGCCGGGATTGCGCGGATTGCCGTCCTCGACGAGGACCACGGGAAGATGGTCGAGGCCGCCGCCTGGACGATCGACGCCGAGCTCGATGTGATCGGGATCGATCTCGTCGCTGCCGATACGGACGGGGATCGCCGCGACGAGCTCGTGGCTGCCGTGGTGCTCGGCACCGGCAGCGGAGAGACAGCCGTGCCCGTCGCCAGTCGACTCCTCATCTTCGATGATGCCGGATCGGGGTATGCCCTGATCCTCGAGCGTGAACTCGCGGCCGCGGCCGAGGTACGGGTCGCCGGGGCGGCCTTCGACGACGACACCGCGGACGAGCTGATCATGCTCGAGCGCCACAGTGACGACACGATCACCGCGCGTTGGCTGGATGACGCCCACAACGCCTGGGCGGAGACCAAGGTCGAGGATGGGGCATCCATCGGTCTCACCGCGCCCGGCTGGGATCCACGGCGCATTGCGGTCGCGGCGGGGGACATGGACGCCGATGGGTTCGACGAGCCCGTGTTCGCGGTCATCGCCTGGGACGGTTCCGTGGGGCAGATGCTGGCGACCACGACGCTGACGGACGGGTTCGCGGAGGTCCCGGTCACCCGGACCATCGGCCTGGAGCAGGACGCGTGGACGCCCTACTCCACGCAGACCCCCTGGAAGATCGCCACCGCTGATCTCGACGGTGACGGGATCGCGGCGCTGGTTTCCGTGCTGCGAGAGATGAACGACACCGCTTTCGACTGCCAGCTCGATCACATCACCTTCGGTGACGACCTGGCCAGTGTTCCGTATGTGAGCGACAAGCTGTCATCGAACGTCAACGACGACCCCGGCAGCAACAAGATCGCCTGTGACATGACCGTGCTCGATGACGATCGGGATGGCAAGGACTCGGTCGTGGTCGCGGCGGTCGACCAGGGTTTCCCGCGGGTCGCCCAGGTGCGGAGGTTCGTGGCGGGAAGCGGGGGCAACGCCAACGCGGGCGAAACCTGGCACACTCTGCTCTCGGACGGCGGCTTCGATCACACGTTTGCCGGCACCGTCTCCAGCGAGACGCGGATCCTCCCGGTGCTTGCAGGAGGCGACTTCGACGGCGACAGCCTCGAGCTCGAGTTCACCGGCAACAAGTGGCTGGCGCTTCCCAAACCTCAGCTGGTGGCTGTGGTCGCGGCACCCCCGACGCAGAAGGGGCTCACGCAGAACTACAACGCCTCGGGCACCTCGTACGGTACCGAGGTGTCCTCGGGCAGTGGTTCGGCCGTGGAGCTCGGTGTGAAGACCGGCGCAACAGTCTCGTTCGAGACCCCGGATCTGATCCCCGTGATGTCGGCCCATGCCTCGGCGACCATCGAGCGCGAGGTCAAAGAGACCATCGCGTCGAGTGAAACCGTCACTTACGGCAAGAGCTACGCGGGAGGTGCCGACAACGACCAGGTGATCTTCCAGGGAACGCTCTACATGGTGTACGAGTACGTCGTCTCCGCATCGCCGGACCCGACGGTTCTCGGCACGCGGATCACGATCGACGAACCGGTGAGCACGAAGACCTACAGCTGGTCGCTCCCGTACTACAACGCGACCGTTCCCGAGGCGTATCGGCTCCCCGATGAGCTCCTGGGACACGAACCAGGGGAAGTCGCCTCGTACATGGGTCCCGACGACCGTGATTATCTGCTTGCGACTCATCCGAACCTGAGCTGGGCCTCTCAGCTGCAAAGCTTGGGACAGGGTGGAACCAGCAACGCGGTGAGGATCTCGCTCGAGACCGAGGAAAGCTGGCAAACGGCAGTGAGCATCACCAGCACCTACGAGGCCGGAGTGTCCGTCGCCGGGGCGGGCTTTTCGGGCAGCTACGGCGTGGAGGACGGCTCGATTTACACGGTGACCGTCGGCGAGCGCATGGAGTACGTCGGCAACGTCGGTCACATCGCCGCCCCCGAGGAATACGCCGTGTACGACTACAGCTTCGGCATGGTCGTCTACACGACAGAGGTGAACGGCGCCTCGTTCCAGGTCATCGACTACTGGGTTCAGGACCTCGCGAGCGGCTACTGACCGAGCCCACGACCGCCCCTGTCGGCCCCGGCTGCGCGCAGCCAGGGTCGACAGCAATTTCGACGGCCGCATCGGACGCGTGGGCGAATCGTGGAGGCCTGAGCGACGCTCGCCCCGATCACGCCCGGCGCTCCTGGGTGAGGGTGATCGGTTCAGCGTCGTGCTAGCATCGCCGATGATGGAGGCCGCTCGCCCGAAGTCGACCTACGCGGACCTGCTGCGTCTGCCCGAGCCCCGGGGTGGACGGCATACAAGCGTCCAAGTATCATTACGCGAGTGCTGTAAAGCCGACATGGCTGCTCGACCGAGGACTGGAATGGCGAGCCATGGAGAAACTCGTGCAGGGCCGTCGGCGCCTCGGCGTGGTCTATGGGCCTCGTCGCATTGGAAAGTCGTTCCTGCTCGATGCCGTCTGTGAGGCCACCGGGGGCCATCGATACCAGTCCATTGCGGGTGTAGCCGCCACGCAACTCGACGATTTTGGCCGTGCCCTTGGACTCTGGCGCGGTGTCGGACCGTTGCGCCTGGCCGACTGGGCCGACGCGCTGGACCGACTGCGCCACGTCAAAGCACCCCTGGTGGTGATCGACGAGCTGCCGCATCTGATCGAGGCCGCCGCCGAGCTACCGAGCATGTTGCAGCGTCACGTCGACGCGACCAGCGGTCCCGCGCTCCTGCTCTCGGGAAGCTCCGTGGGGATGATGTCCGATCTGCTTTCTCCCCGGGGCGCCCCTGTTCGGCCGATCTGCGCACACGCTCGTCCCGGCTCCCTTCCGCGGTCGAGATCTGGCCGAGCTGTGGGGGATCGAGGATCCGGTCAGCCTGCTGTGGGTCGATGCAGCCGTGGGAGGGCTGCCGGGCTATCGACCGCTGCTCGAGCCGCCGGGGACGGGGAGCGATGCGCTCGATGCCTGGATGATCGACGAAGTGCTCGCGCCTTCCTCCCCACTCCTCGACGCAGCGGAGGCGGCCTTCCTCGACATCCCCGATCCGTCGAGCAGAGGCATCTATCGTGCGATCCTGGGTGCGATTGCCGGTGTCATCGACATCGGGGAGCTCGATTCGGTCCATCACGCCGGTCCAGGTGTCCTCGCACTGCTGCACTTAGTCTTGGCAGCAGACGGTCGCGCTCGCATCTTGCACTACGTGCCCCACGGCCATTCGATCGTACCTCATGTACTCCTCGCTGGACACGACACCCGAGAAGTTCGGATGGCCGGCCGGGGGGAG
>CAZYSW010000548.1:0-4151 GCA_964650105.1 uncultured Nannocystaceae bacterium | reverse complement strand
TCCTCCAGGCCACGCGGAAGGCCGTGGCCGATTTCGGCATCCGGGTCGTCGTCGACCGGCCACCCGACGACCAAGATTACACCATGGTGCTCTACGGCGACCTGGGGCAGCAGAGCTTCGCCGGCGTGGCGCCCTACATCGACTGCGGGGACGTTCATCCCCGGGACACCAGCTTCTCGCAGGGCTTCCCCGGCTCGAACACCGGTTCCACGGTGATCTTGCAGGAAGCGGCGCACACCTGGGGCCTCGAGCACGTCGACTCCGAGTTCGACATCCTCAATCCGTTCAAGGCCGCCGGGAACCACCAGTCTTTCCTCGACCAGTGCCTCCCGATTGTCGCCAACACGGAGTTGGAGCCGACCGCCGGTTCTTGCAACCAGATCCACACCATGTTCTGTGAGGCGGGCTTCCAGAACAGCTACCGCGAGATGCTCTACCTCTTCGGGCCGACCGTGCCCGACGTCCAGCCTCCGACGCTGGATCTGTATTACCCGGTGGACGGAGACACGTTCATCTTTCCGGTGGATCTACCCCTGCTCGGCGACATCGAAGACGACCTGCACCCGCAGTTCTACTCGATCCAGATCTTTCACGGAGAGGACCTGGTCTACGACGACTACGGCGTCGAGCTGAACCTGGCGCTCACGCGTCCGCCCCCGGGGGACTACGACCTGCGCGTACGCATCGTCGACGAGGGCGGAAACGCAGCCGAGGACCGCGTGCGCTTCACCATCCTTCCCGAAGGGAGCACCTTGCCCGAAGACGATCAGCCGATGGAGCCTGCGGGGGAGGATGGGTGCCGTATCGCCGCCCGCCCCTCGACGTGGTGGCTGCTGGTGATCGCGTGGCGCCGGAGGCGAACATGAGCGGATGGCCGTGGCTCGCGCTGATCCTGATGCCCCCCGCTCCTTCGCATCCGATGGATGCACCCATCCCGCCACGCCCCCACGGCGTCTACGACCGCACGGGCGACGACGAGCCGCAGACCACCTGGCGTGCCCGGGAGATCGGTACCGGCACGACCGTCTACGTCAATTTCGACGGTGTTTCCCTGGGAGAGTGCAACCCCTCCAACAGCAAGAAGAACTGCCACTGGTACAACTTCGATCGCCCGATCGAGCCCTTCTCGGGCACCCTTCAGACCCAGGTCGCAATCCTGCAAGCCATGCGGCGCGACGTCGCCGACTTCGGAATCCGCGTGACGGGTACGCGTCCGCCCTCCGACGAGAACTACACCATGGTGGTCTACGGGGGCACCGAGCAGGAGTACGGCGCGCTCGGGAGCGCGCCCGCCGGGGACTGCTTCGACGCGCACCCCGACGAGATCGCGTTCGCCCACGTCGACGGCGAGTTGGCGTCGTGGATCAACGGCGGCGCGACGACGGCCCTGCACGAGGCGGCCCATACCTGGGGCCTCGACCACATCGGCGAGCAAGGCGCGATCATGTATCCCAGCGGAGACAACCGACCGACCGCGTTCCGAGAGACCTGTGATCGGATTGTCGCCGACGTGAACCTGGCTCCGGGAACGGGCTCCTGCGCAGACCTCAACGAGATGCTCTGCGGGGATCCGAACCTGCAGAACGCCGCGGCGGTGTTCCAGCTCCTGTTCGGTCCCCCATACGTCGATGCGCAGCCCCCCGACGTCGAGTTGGTCGAGCCCGCCGACGGGCAGTACTTCCAGGCCCCCGCGAGCTTCGACGTCCGCCTCGCGGTCGACGACGACCTGCATCCCCAACGCTACGCGCTCTGGGCCTGGCTGGCCCCCGACGCTCGACCCGACGAGGCCTTCCAGGTCCTCACCCCGGGGTTCCCGGTGCGTGACCTTCCGATCGGGACCTGGACCTTTCACGTGGTCGTCGCGGACGAAGCGGGCAACGAGACGGAGCTCTCCTTCGACATCGAGGTCGGCGAAGACCCGCCGCCCGAGCCGGACGAGGGCTGCACGTGCGGTGTGGGCGTAAGCGGGCGGAGCGCTTTGGGTTGGGGGGTCGTGCTCGTGGCACTTTGCCGCCGCAGGCGGTAAGACTCGCGGTCCATGCGACGGTTCTTCGGATTGGCGCTCCTTGCGCTCGTCTCTGGTTGCCCCAGCGCGGTCGAGCACCACTACGGACAAGCGTCCCCCGAGCCGACTCCGGAGGTCACCGACGACGATCCGCGCGTCGTCCGTGACGGCGAGGATCTCTACCCGGCCGCGGTGGTGCAGCGAGCCCGAGAGCTCGAACGGCCGGAATCGGGTCAGGGGCTCGGATCGGGCAAGCCCGACGAGTCCAACGGGGAGTGTCGGCTCTACGCGCCCGAGCTGCCCGCCCCCGAGTGTTGCAAGAGCGAGTACGGCTTCGATGCCAAGGCCACCCAGGAAGCGTGTGGCCACGATCTCTACCTCGGCGAATCGTTCCAGTACTCCTGTGGATACTTTTTCCACCACGCCGAGAGCGGTACCCCCACCTGGATACGGATATCGATGGTCCCCTACCGTTCGACCAAGGAAGCGGCCGACTCGCACGATATCCGGATGCGGAACAAGAAGATCGAAGGGTTCGCTTCGGAGCCCGTCCCAGGCGTTCCGGGGGCCTACTGGAGCCGACACGAAGACCTGCGCTGGGCCTTCATCCCCGGATGGAGCAGGGTCCGCGAGGTCGCCTGGCACGAGACGGCGTGCTCCGACGAGGGGATGCTGAAGGTCCTCGCCCAACTCGCTGCCGCCAAGGAGCCACCGCCGGGGGCACCACGACTGGGTCTGATACCCACGGCTCGCAAATGAGATCGCTCCACTCGGGCTCCGCGTCGGCCCGAGCTCAGCCCGCGCCGCAGGACCAGTCGCCCAGCGGACGGGGCTTGCCATCCTCGAGCTTCACGATGCGATCCCCCCCGCCCTCGTCGAAGAACATGCGCATCCACAGCTCTTGCGTGCCGTCGCCGTCGAGGTCGAGCGTCCCTCGAACCTCGAAGACGTCCCGTTTGGAGTTGGACTTGTCGAGCAGCACCAACGCATCGAGATCGCCCCCCGGCGCCAGGAAGATCCCGCTCCAGGCGTACTGCTCGGACATTCTGGGGTGCGGAATGTAGGCGGCGAAGATCCGGTCTTTTTCGTCCTTGCCGTCGAGATCGATTTCTGCGACCTGATGCGCCTCGACCTCGCCCGAGGCCCCGGCCCAGTCCTTCTTGATCGCGGCGAGGAGCTTGGTCTTCTGCTCGTCGTCGAGCTGGGTTTGGTGCGGCGCGATGGTTTCCTCGGAGACCAACGTCACGGTCTTCAAGCCCGAGGGAGGCCAGGTGCCGTACTTGTAGTTCGGTCCGTCGGCCAGGCCTTCGGCCGCCAGCGCGATGGTCTTGCCCGAGCCGACCTGACACTGCGGCTCCACGCGCTCCCCCACCTCCATCGTGGTGGCGGTGTCGCCGGAGGTGACCCGAGCCTTCTCCCCCGCCTTCATTAGGTCGAGACAATCGACGCCGGCCTGCAGCTTTCCGTCGTCCTTGACGAAGCAGGCGAGCGGCAGCAGAGCGCCCTCGACGACGAAGAAGACCATGCTGGTCTCGGGAGGGACCGGCCCCTCGACCTCGTCCTCGCCCGTCGCGACCTTCAGGCTCGGTTCCCCCTCGTCGCCCGCCTTCTCGGCTCCGTCCGCCGCTCCCTTTTCGGCCTTGGTGTCCTTGGTGCCATCGGAGGGTCCATCCTCGCCCTTGTTGCAGGCCGTCGCCAGGAGCGCCAAGGTGCACAGTACCGACTGGAGCTTGGGGAGCGTGATCATGGCGCCGACTTGCCTAACACACTCGGGCGAGGGGTGGAAACCAGTCCGGCTCATTGCTGCTCGCCGTGCGCCAAGCGGTGAACGAAGGCCTGCCGCGACGCGGACGGCGGTCTTCGGAGGTGGTCCACCATGTCCTCCAACCCCTCCAGCGTCAGGCGGAACATCGGGAATACGCGGGCGATGGCCTCGATGGTCGGCGCATCCCAGATGTCGGTGGGCTCGGGGTTGAGCCACGCGCAGCGAGGAAACCGATCGGCGAGCCGCGCCAACCACGTGATCCCGACGGGCCCCCCGCGCCCGTCCCACCAGTTGGCGCTCGACATCATCAGCTCGCCGGGATGCATGTACGCGTCCCCGACCATGATCAGGCGCCAGCTCGGCTCGTCGGTCCGACTCAGC
>CAZYSW010000547.1:0-4156 GCA_964650105.1 uncultured Nannocystaceae bacterium | reverse complement strand
AGGAGGCGACCTTCGGATCGACCGCGATCGCGGGAACGCCGGCGTACATGGCCCCCGAGCAGCACGACCGGCTCCCGGGGGATGCCCGCTGCGATCAGTTCGCCTTCGCGGTGGTGGCGTGGGAGCTGCTGTCGGGACATCCGGCGTTTCGGGCCGACACCATGCAAGGCTTCGCCCGGGCCAAACGCAAGCGACGGGTGGAGAACGTCGCGTCGATTCCTTCGCGCTATCGCCAGCCGCTGCTGCGGGCGTTGAGTCCCGCACCGGAAGACCGATTTCCCGACATGGACGCGCTCTTGGCTGCGCTGCAGCGAAGACCGACGCGCGCGCGCTGGGTGTGGGGCCTCGGTGCGGGGCTGGCATGCGTGGCGGCGACAGGCATGATGCGTACGCCTTCGCCCCATCCCTGTGCGGCGGTACGGGCCCCCACCTGGGATGCACGGGCGCGGGCCGATTTGTCGAGCGCGTTCTCCCGAGGTGGCGCCGTCGAGGTGTCCGATGCGTGGGCCCGCCTCGAACAGGCCCTCGACGCGCACGTCGACGCCTGGGTGCGCGAAAGAGATCGCGCGTGCGAGAGCCTGGCGCCCGAGCGGGCCGAGCTCGTCGTCGGCTGCCTCGACCGCAACGCTCGAGCCTTCGATGAGATGGTCGGCATCGCGACGGCGGATCCCAAAGCGGCCCTTCGGGGCGTGGAGATGCTGGCGGAATTGCCCCGCGTGGACTGCACCGAATCCGCGCCGAGGGAGCCGGATCCCGAGTTGGAGGCCGAGCTGACGAAGATCGCCGTGTTGCGAGCGGCGGGAGCGTACGGCAACGCACGCGAGGCGCTGGAGCGCATCGAACCGCTGGCGCGAGCACGCGGAGGCCCGCGCGACGTGGCCAGGGTGCTCGTCGTGCTCGGCGAGGAGCAGCAACGCAGCGGAGAGGGTGAGGCCGCGCTGGCTTCCTTCGAGAAGGCGCACGCGTACGCGTCGGAGAGCGGCGACGATCCGATCGCGATGGCCGCGGCGCTCGACGCCGTCGAGGTGTTGCTCGAGTACGAAGGCTCGCGCGCCTCGTTGCGGGATTGGTTGCGAGCAGCCTAGGTCGCGTACGAGCGGCAGGGTCGTCCGGCATCGCCCGAGGGCGTCTGGGTCCTGCTGCACGAGTCGCAGGTCGTCGACCGGATCGAAGGCGATCGTCGTCGCGCGCTCGAGCTCGCGCACCAAGCCCTGGCGCTGGCGGAGCGCCTCGATGCGCGGGAGCACGGGACGGCCGCAACGACGCGGGCGAGCACGCACGAGCAGTTGGCGGATTTGTACTTCTCCGCGGGAGACCTCGAGGCTGCCGAGATCCACGTGCGCGCGGTGATCGAATGGCTGACGCGTGGCCTGGGCGCCGACCACCCCGTGACGCGAGATCGGCACTCGTACATCGCAGACGTGCTGGCCGCGCGAGGCGAGCTCGAGAAGGCTCAGGCTGCGCTGGGGACCGCGCTGGCCGGCGCACGAGCAGGGGGCGAGGGGCATGCGACGTCCGTGGCGCTCTTGCTGATCAAGTCTTCGACGAATCACCGCAGGCTGGGTCGTCACGCGCAGGCGGTGAAGCTGGCCCAAGAGGCGCTCGACATGCTGCAATCGCGAGGCGCGTCGGCCGAGCTCGTGGTGGAGGCGATGGCCGAGTTGGCCATCGCACAGCAGATGAGCGGCGACCTCGAGGCTGCCGAGACGACGGGCGAGCGGCTGGTCGCGACTTTGGAGGCGGAGCTCGGCCCGGAGCACCCCGACCTCGCCCGCGCGCTGTACAACCTCGCGGAGGTCGCCCTCTCGAACGGCGAGCACGACCGCGCCGAGGCGCACTTTCGACGCAGCCTCGCCATCGCCGAGGCCAGTCTCGGCCCCGAGGCTCCTCCCCTCGCCTATCCCATGAGCGGCCTGGCCGAGGTCGCGATGCTGACAGGCCGGCGCGAGGTCGCGAACGACTTGCTGGACCGAGCCGAGGAACTCGCGGCGCAGCACGACGATCCCGCGTTGCGGGATCGCGTGGAGCGGACGCGAGCCAGCGCGACGGCGACCGCAGCGGTGCGGTGAAGGGATCGCGGCTCGCGGTCGGACGCGGGGTGTGGACCGTGGTGTCGAACCGGTCGGAGCCCGACGCGTCGTCGTCGGCCGCGGACGACCAGGGAGGCCGAGAGGACGGGTCCGAGGTCCTCGCTCGGAATCGGTTTGTCCAGGGAGGGGAGCACGCGTATGATCGGAGTCCTACGAATCATGTCACAGGTGTCGATGGATCGCGGTTCCCTTCACTTCGTCGCCGCGGCCGTGCTGGCGCTGGGCCTCTCGGGTTGTTGCGGGAACGTGCCCGACGAGACCGTCACCAGCCACCACGAGGGCATCGTCGCGGCCGATCGGCTGATGCGGGTGAAGGCCGAGAACGACACGCCCGAGGATCGATGCGACGCGGGTTGCCGCGCGTTCGTGGAAGAGGACGAGCGGGAAACGGTCGACGAGGTGCTCGCCTGCTCCGCGATGGGCAACGTGGAGCCCGAAGACCCCTGGGCGGACGCCAACGACCGCGTGATGATCTCGTGCACCACCGAACGGACCAGCCCGGGATTTTGTACGGGCAGACGACCGCTCGGGCACCAGGAGGCGGCGACCGAGGTGGTTTCGGTCGGTTCGTGGCTCGCCGTGCATGCGCACCTGGAGCGCGCGTCGGTGGTGGCGTTCGAGGAGCTGGCGGCGTGGCTGGAGCAGCGAGACGCCCCGGCCGAGCTGGTTGCACGCTGCCGTGCGGCCGCCCTGGACGAGGTTCGACACGCGGATGTCATGACGCGGTTGGCTCGATCCGAAGGGGCGGAGATCCCCGAGACCGCGTGCGACCCTGCGCGCGACGACGCGTTCGCCGTGGCGCTGCACAACGCGGTCGAAGGGTGTGTTCGCGAGGCATTCGCGGCGATCGTGGCGTCCTATCAGGCCCAGCGGGCCGCCGAGGAGCTACGACCGATCTTCGCCGCGATCGCCGAAGACGAGCTACGGCACGGGCAGCTCGCGTGGGATCTGCACGACTGGCTCGTGGCCGGGCTGTCGTCGGTGCAGCGCGCTGCAATCGCCCGGGCCCAGGCCGCCGCTCTGGACGAGCTGGTCGCAACTTGTGCCGACAACGCTCGCCGCACGCCCGCGCGTCTGGGCTGGCCACCGCCCACGGTTGCCGCCGCCATGGCCCACCGCTTCGGTACCTTGCTGCAGACCGCCCACTGATGGGGATGCGGACGGCTCCGACGTCGTCGAGCCGGGCTCGCATTTCGGGATCCGTAACGGGGGTGCACCCCGAGCCCGACGAGACGCCCGCGCGAGGAAGGCCCGTGCTCCGCGAATCCCGCCATTCGAAGCCGGCCTTTCGGTGGATCGGTCCCACTCCCGGTTTGCAAGGCGACCGATGAAATCGTAATCGAAGGGTGCCGCCAGGCGTGCATGGGTCGGCGGCCGGGAAGAGTCGCGTAGGCTTCACCATGGTGAGTGGGGAACATGGGGCGGTGGGGTCGGGGGTGGATCCGGGTGACCCGACGTTGCCGGGCGACGGGGGGCCGCAAGGAGGGGGTGAACGGAGCGGCCCGAACACGCGGTATGGGCGGTACATCGTGCTCGAGCGACTGGGTGCGGGCGGCATGGGGGAGGTGTTCGCGGCCTGGGATCCGCAGCTCGAGCGCCGCGTGGCGCTCAAGCGGCTTCGCTTCGCGACCGGTGACGACGTTCGTCACAAGCGCCTGATGCGAGAGGCGCAGGCCATGGCGCGCTTGCGGCATCCGAACATCGTCGCGGTGCACGACGTGGGGATGTTGCGCGACGAGGTGTTCATCGCGATGGAGTACGTCGATGGGCAGACGCTCGGTGCCTGGGCGGCCCAACGGCGACCGTGGCGGGAGGTCGTCGACGCGTACGTGCACGCGGCACGCGGGCTCGCAGCGGCGCACGCCGTCGGGCTGGTGCATCGAGATTTCAAGCCGGACAACGCGATGATCGACGCGACGGGGCGCGTCCAGGTGCTCGACTTCGGGCTGGTGGCCGCGATGGGAGACGCTCGAACGAACGACGACCCCGAGACGCCCTTCGACGCGACGATGGTGCCGACGGACGGGGATCGCGGAGAGGGCGAATCGTTCCGCGCGAACCTCACC
>CAZYSW010000546.1:0-4156 GCA_964650105.1 uncultured Nannocystaceae bacterium | reverse complement strand
TGCCCGGCTTCAAGGTCCGCGACCAGTGGCGGTTCAGGCGGGCGGACATCGACGCGTGGATCGCCGAGAAGGTCCAGCGGAAGGACCGAGGCCCGGAGGACGAATGAGCGCCGAGGTTTCCGCAGGGGATGTGCTTCCCTTTGATGCCTTCAACGAGCTCTATTGCGCGCTTACGGGTCACGACGGCGCCTGCCGCTGGCAGCACCGGCTCTTCTCGGACCTCGATGCGGGCCGCTTCCCGACCGACGTTGAGTTGGCCACTGGTCTCGGCAAGACCTCGATCATCGCGTTGTGGATCTTGGCCTTGGGTCGCGCGCTCGCGCGCAAGCCGAGCGTCGTCCCCCGTCGTCTCGCGTACGTTGTCGATCGCCGCGTCGTCGTGGACCAAGCGTCAGATTTCGCTGAGCAAGTGCGCAGGCGCCTCAAGCAGGCAGCTCAGGACGAGAAGCACGTTCTCCACGCGCTCGCGACGACGTTGAAGAGCGCCGGCTGCACCCCCTCGGTTGTTGAGGTGTCCACGCTACGCGGGCAGCGGGCGCTCGACACGCGCTGGCGGGACGACCCGACGCGCCCAGCGATCATCGTGGGCACGGTCGACATGATCGGCTCTCGGCTGCTCTTCAGCGCTTACGGCCGCGTGGGCCCCTGGGGCCGCGCGCTCGAGGCCGGGCTGGTTGGGCAGGACTGTCTGCTCGTCCTCGACGAGGCTCACCTCTGCTCGGCCTTCGCCACGACGCTCACCGCGATTGAACGCCGCGTCGGCACGCTGGCTCCGTTCGCGGTCGTGAGGATGGGCGCCACGATGGAGCCCGTTCGAGACCTGCTACGGCGCACCCCCGGACTGCCCGAGGAGCCGACCACGCGACGTGTCTTCCGACTCCTCGACGTCGACACCGTCATCGACGGACACGCTTGGCCGAAGGAGACCGACGACCAGAAGGTCAACGATCGCCTCAACGCCAAGAAGAAGATCGAGGTCGAGGCGCTGGACGCCGACAAGGGCGTCGGCGCTCAGCTCGCTGGGTGGGCCATCGAGAAGTCGAAGGCCGACAGCGGTGCGGTCATCGGCATCGTAGTGAACACCGTCGCCGAGGTTCGAAAATGCGCCGCTGCGCTTCGCGAGGGCGGCGTGCCTGACGAGCAGGTCGTAGCGCTCACGGGCAGCATGCGCGGCTGGGATCGCGATGCCGTCGTGGAGTCCGAGAAGTACGCGCGCTTCAAGAGCCAGCGTGACCGCACGGCGGTCTTCGACTCGCCGATCTTCCTCGTCGCGACATCCTGCGTCGAGGTTGGCGCTGACATCGACTGCGACCACCTTGGCGTCGAGAGCTGCGCTGCTGACAGCCTCATCCAGCGGCTCGGTCGCGTGAACCGCCTTGGTGCCAGCACTCGGGACGTCACGGTGAGGTTGGTGGGCGACGGGAAGGGGACCGACCCTGCCGGCAAGGTCTTCGTGCGCGTCCAGACGCTCGTCACCGACGGCCGAGAAGTTGACGGCTCGCCAGCAACGTTCCCCGCACTTCTGCGAGATGGGCTCGAAGATGCGGAGGAGCGTGGGCTCTTCGATGTGCGTGTTCCTCCTCCGGCGCTGACCAGCGCGGTGCTCGACGACTTCGCGATGACCTCGAAACACCCGAACCCCGGGGCTCGCCCGGATGTCGGCCGTTGGCTCCACGGTAGCGTCGAAGACTCCTCTCTGTACGTCGAGCTCGCGTGGCGGGCGGAACTTGATCGAGTGACCGAGCCCGATGATGCCGCACGACTCGTCGCGGCCTTCCCGATTGGTGCGCGAGAGACGGCACGGTGTCCGCTCTACGAGGCCGTCGACCTGCTCAAAGCGGTTCGTGGGCGAGCCGTCGAAGACGACGCGCTCGGCGCGCGTGTTCTGCTCGTCACGCGCTTCGGTGAAACCACGACGTTCCGTCTCCGCGACCTTCCCACCGACGACGACGGCGAGCTTCGTGTCGGCCTTTACGGCGCCACGGTGGTGCTGCCGACCAGCGCCGGTGGCTACGACGGACAGTTCATTAACCCGGCGTCGAAGCAACCCGTCAGTGATATCGCGGAACAGGCACAGCCGAAGAGCCGCGCGCGGCGTCGTCGGCTCTGGATCGACTCCGGGCAGGTCACGGCGACCTCGGCGAACGGCGGTGAACCGCAGCAGATCGACGTCGACGCCGACGCCGAGGATCTCTTGAGCGAGGTCGAAGATGTCGCGGACGAGCTGCTCGGCGATGGCTGGCGCCTCGTCGAAGCGGCCGGGACCGGGGCGTGCGGCGTGGTCGTGGCCCGTGAAGATCGCCGCGCCCTCGAAGAGGCCGAGAACGACGATGGCTCACTCGGCTTCCAGGACGATGTTCTGCTCACCCAGCACCTTGGCGATGCTCGCACAAAGGCGACCCGGCTGTGCCAGCGGCTGTCACTACCCGAGGGGCTGCGCAAGACCGTCATCGAGGCGGCTGGCCAACACGACCTCGGCAAGGATCGCCCGTGGTGGCAGCGCGCCGTGGGTCGCATCGAGAAGCCAGCGATCGCAAAGTCAGACCACTCCCACTTCGACAACATGATCAACCGAGGCTACCGCCACGAGCTGGGCTCTGTTGCAGACCTCGGAGACGGCAAAGCGAGCTTGCCGACCATGGTCGACCGTGAGCTGTGCCTGCACCTCGTGGCCGCGCACCACGGTCACGCTCGTCCGGGCTTTCGGGTCGAGGCGGTCGGGCCCGTTGTCACCGACGGAGCGAAGCGCGTGCTCAGCGAGACACCGGTTCGCTTCGCGAAGCTACAGGCCAAGTACGGATGGTGGGCGCTCGCGTGGCTCGAGACGCTGGTGAAGGCCGCCGACGTGCTCGCCTCGCGCGACGAGGAGAACTCGCCGTGACGACGATCCAACTCGCCATCGATGCCCGCAACCCTGGCGAGTACCTCGCCGTCTGCGGCCTGTTGGAGGTGCTCAGCCGCTACGACGCGAACGTAACCTCGGCGTGGCGGCGAACGCCCGGCGTGCTGCCGTCGCTGCCGTCCGCTGCTGCCGACGTGTGTGAGATCAACGTGGACGTCGACGAAGCCGCCGTCGCGGCGGAGGTGGCGAAGCACCTCGGCTCGAAGGACGCATGGAAGGCGACCACCGAGAGCGGCCGCGTGCCGCTTGCTGACTCGGTTGGTGGATGGTGCGGTGCCCTCGAGTTCTCGCTGCCCGATAAGTCGCCGGTCGTGGTCGACCATTGGTACGAGTGGGCGTACGTCGTTGACAACACGATCCTCGGGAGGCGCAAAAAGGCACCGAAGCGTGACGGAAAGAGCCGATGGAAACTCTGGGCGGGAAAGCACGAGGAGCGTGGGGCCGGAGGGCTCGCCCTGGACCTCGTGGCATCCGTCCGTCAAGACTTCAAACCAGCGGCCGTTCAGGACGTGCTGAGCCTGACAGTGGCAGGGAGCAGCGGTTACAAGCTCGATCCCGCGACTACTCGCAGCTCGATCGACCGTGGCATCAGCGCGAACGATGCGAAGAAGGTCAAAGTCGAGCAGGTTCGACCCCTGTTGGAGCTGCTCGCTGCCATCGGGATCTCGGCGTTCTTCCCTCCGCGCCGTGAAGGCAACAACGCCCCCCACGGCGTCGTCGGCGTGCAGAAGCGGGTGTTCACCTACAGCACCTGGAGCCCGCACCTGCCGTTGACGCTCGCGCGCATGACCGCGCGAGGCGTGGCGGTCGCGCCCTCCGAGCTGGTGAAGCGCGAGGCCATCATCGGGATGATGGGGCAATACGGCTATTTGAAGCTTGCTCGTCCAGCCGGAATTACCGAGTCGGTGGCTTCGGGCAACGACGACGAGATTGATGACGAGGACAGCGATGACTAACGACACGCCCCTGACGCAATACGACCACCTTCTCAAGGACGACGCAGATGTCGCCGCCATCGTCATCCGCGAGCGCCTCCGCCCGGTACAGGGCGCGCGCGGTGTGTTCTTCCCGCCGACCTTCGCCGCCACGCGGAAGGGCGAGAAGAGCGACTACCAGATCGATGGTTTCGGCCCACGCGCCGACGATCCTGATGGTGCGCAGAAGGATGGCGTGATAGCGAACCGCTGCACCGTCGACTCTGTCCCGTCGCAGGCGAACCGGCTCGAGGCCCGGCTGCTCAAGTACTCAGGGACG
>CAZYSW010000545.1:0-4168 GCA_964650105.1 uncultured Nannocystaceae bacterium | reverse complement strand
TTCTGGGCGAGGCGTGGTGTTCCAAGCCTCCATCAAGACCGGGAGCAGCCGCTCGACCGCCGCCTTCTGCGGTGGTCTGGCAAGCGTGTCCATGATCGCGGTGACCACGGTCATCGGGCTCTCGGCGGTCGAGATCATCCGTCGTACCTCCGAGGCTCCCATCGGCGTCTCCAGCGAGGCGAGAGCCTGCGCGAGGGGATCAGCGCTGTCGACATCATCGGCCTCGGCTGCGTCGCCTGCGGACTCGGGTTCCATCCCTCGTGCCTCGCTCGGGACCTGGAAGACCTCCTCCACCGGAACGGATTCCATCGGCCCTTCCGCCCAGTCCGTCTCCTCCCAGTTGTGGATCAGAAACTCGTCGGTGTGGCACGCGGGGCAGAACGCGTGAATCGCCCCGCTCGTCTCCTTCACGACCCAGAGCAGGCCCAAACACGCGTTGCCGCCGGGGCGGCGCCGGCAGGGTATCAACGTCTCCCTGGTGTGGCCGACGGCGAGCGGACCTCCGGCCTCGATGCACTGCGCGACACGAAGCATGCGCGACCGCAGCCGCGCGTCGGGAGGAAACCCTCCGGTCTCGGTGAGCCAGTGCCAGGGGTCGACGACGGTAAGCTGGGGCCGCACGAGGTCGATCCATGCTCAGCCATCTGCTGCGGTCAACCCCTCATGCGAATCCCCGCCGCGGACTCGCCCGAGCGACCGCTGCGGCAGCACCGGTTACGCGCTCGTCGGGACGAAAGCGGGCGTCCACACCACGGTTGCAGGCATCCGCCACGCATCGCCGGCCTGAAGCAGGCATCGAAACCAAGAAGAAAGGCAATGCCGAACGCGTCGTGCAAAGCCTCCGCGGGGCAAAATGACCGCTTCCTGAGGGTGCGTCAAGAGGCCTTCGGGAGTGGTCGTGTGCCTCGACGACTTCCGCGATCTCGTGGATCGAAGCGCGTGGAGCGCCATCAGCCACGACGCGGTTGCTCGAAGACCTCGATCTTCACGAGCAGTGTGGACGACAGGCATGAGGCGGGCCGGCGTGCTGGAGCGGGACCGCGGCCGCGGTCGGGGTCAATTTGAGGAGGTTGCGGCCGTTCTGCGAGGGATCGCTGCCAGCCGGGTCGTAACGTGCCATTCTGTGATCGTGAGCGGCCCATCCAGCACCGAGCAGGCGGTGGGTCTCCTGATGGAGGGCTTGCTGTTGAGCTACTTCCGCGCGACGCACAAGCGTGGAGGATCGCTTCACGTACTGCGGGACTACCGAATCGCCCTTCCCCAGGGGCATGACGCTGTCGTGGACTTCGCCGTCGTCGACGGCGACAGCGGCGAGCCCGTCGCGATCTTCCAGGTTGCGACGACAGCGAACGCCGTGAGGTCGAGACGCCGGGTCCTGGAGTCCCTGCGTGCGGCGTTCGCCGATGCGCCGTCGATGCCCCTGCTCGGCCTCGTGGTACCCGAGCGACTGGCGAGCGGGGAGGTCGTGGGTGAGACCGAGGATGCCGGCGTCGAGGTCGTAACCTACGCCGCCTGAGAAGAGTCGTGACCGCGGAACAGTCGTTCCTGGACACCGCGCGGGTATGCCAGTCGATCTGGGCTGCCCAGCAGGAGGCCGGCGCACGGTACCAGCGACACCGCCGGCTTTTTCGACGAAGCGGCGCTCCGAACGAGAAGACCCTCGCCGACCAAGCGTACTCGCTCCACACAGCGCTTGTGGAGGCGGCCGCGGTCCTGGGAGGGCGCGTGGGAGTTCGACCAGATGTCGGGCACCGGGCACGTCAAGCTCGGCAAGGACGGTCGACTCCGTGGTAAGTTGCGGATCAAGGACGGCGACCGGAGCGATTTCATCGCCGAGCGGGCCGAGGAATCCGACGAGCCCATTTCACCGCCGCCGAGCTATCGCGACAAGCGGCGCCGGCGGTGGTAGGTAGCCAGCAAGCCTGACCGGGTGTTGGGCAAGGCATGGTGACGGGACCTATGCGGACGGACGGAGGTACCTGCGTCGTCGAGCGCGAAGGAGTATCCACGGAGCGAAAACCAGCCACTCGAAGCCCTTGCTGGGCCGAGTGCTCGAACAGTCGCATCCGCCCCCTGGGCCTCCATCGTCTGCGCCCGAGCCGGTCCCGCCCGTTCCATCCGCGTCTGCGCCGTCGTCGCCCGTGCCGGTCTCGTCGACGCCTGTGTCCTCGCTGCCGTCCGGCTGCGTGGCGTCCACGACCCAGGCGTTCCGCACGAGCGACGCGCCGCTCGCCGTGCTCACAAGCTGACTGCCCAGCACGATGGGCCAGGCCGGTCGAACGGCTTCGGCGATGTCGGCTACCGCGGGAAGGAGCGAGACGGTGCCCCACATGGGTCGGTCATCGCCGGCAACCGCCTGGACCGTGAAGGGCCGGAAGTCGGGGTCGAGGCCCATCTGGACTGGGACGGTGACGGAGCCCATGAAAAGCGGCAGCGTGCTCGTGTCTGCGACGAGATCGACGGCGGCCAGCGACATGACCGAAGTCGTCTGAACGGGCGCCAGGAAGTCCCAGGCGAGTGCGGGATCGAAGGACGTGTAGAAGACCCCGAGCGGGGGCCCGTCCGCCACCATGGTAGCCAGCGGGATGGCGCAGTGGGTCACGGCAGCTCCAGGGGCGTCCGGATGGCACGCAGGTCGCCCGAGTCGGTGGACCAGGTCGGTCTGTGTCACCGTGACATCGGCGAGCACGCTCGCGTCTCCCGGGTCGATGCGGACAATCCAAGGCTTGGCGTCGTCGGGGTTGGGGCCGCTCGCCGGTAGGCTGTCGATTGCACGGATCACGGCGAGCACGAACTGATCGTTGGCCTCGTCATACCCGAGCCCGATGTCCTTGTGGATGACCCTTCCAACGTCACCGACCTCGCTCTGGAGGTCGCTGCCGATCCACGCCGTTGCGTCGGGCGCTTCGTCGCGCAGCGCCCAGCGCACGTCGGCGCGACGACTGGTCGTGGTCTGGTCGATCCAGGCAACGGCGATCCGTCCACTACCGCGAGCAACCGCCGGGGCGAAGCGAGTGCTCGCGCCGGGCACCTGGGGTGCGGCGACGGCATCCAGCACGTCGGCACCATCCACGCGCCGCAGAGTCCCCACGAAGAGGTTGGCATCGGCGTCCGCCACGGCGTATGCCAGCACTCCGTCGGTATCGCTTTGAGTCGCGCTGCTCAGGGCGGGTCGCACCGCGGCACCGGTGGTGGGCAGCTCGACCGCGAACGGACCGTCCCAGGTGCCGTCTGCGTCGTCCGACACGTAGCGCACGAGCTGCCATTCACGCTGCCACCCCGTCTCGACGAGCTGCTGGTAGGTTGCGTCGAGCCCGAGCAGGTCGTCGAGATGCAGTTGCCGCGCCTTGCCGGTCTGTTGCACCCATGCCTGCGACGACATCACGCCATCCGTCATGCCAGCATCGGGCGATGCGAGCAAACAAGGCATCGGTGTTCCACTCTGCTCGGTGTGCCCGAGGCCGAGGGCGTGTCCCAGTTCATGAACGAGTACGCCCATGAAGTCCTTGGTGAAGGTGGCTCGCAGTGAGTCGCAGCGGTCGGGCTCGACTGGATGAGCCTGTCCATCGCCGAGGTTGTAGGACTCGTAGCCCCGATTTCGACAGAGGCACGGACCGAATTGCAAATCTTCGTTGCACTCGTGCTTTCCCGAGTAAGGGTTGCCATCATCCCCGTCGAGGCAGGTACATGCGATTTCATCATCCTCTTCGCACGGCGAGCCGGGCACACCTGGTTCGTCGGTACCGCACTCCTGTTCGTGCGTTCCTGTAGATTGGTAGAAGTCGGTCCGCGGGCACAGGCTGCCAGTATCGTCGACCAACGGCTTGAAAACAATCTCACCGAAACCATCACGGGACCTCATCGCCGCGACCCCGCCGATGCTTTCACCCGTTCCCGCCATTGCCTCGCAGACCGTCGCTTGGATCGTAATCCCAAGAGGTTTGTTCGGCTCGGCCTCTGCCCACGCCTGCTTGTAGGCGGCCTCGGCGTCCTCCTGCTCCTGGCCGGGGAGCACCCGCATCAACGTCTCGTGACAAACACGGCCGCCATAGACGAGCCTGGGCGTGGTAACACTCGCCTCGTTGAAGCTGGCGAGCGCCGCCTCGACCAATCGCTCGGCATCGTCCGCAGAGAGCCCGGTGCGTTCGATTGGGCGCACGCATCCGGG
>CAZYSW010000544.1:0-4176 GCA_964650105.1 uncultured Nannocystaceae bacterium | reverse complement strand
GGAGAGCGCTGATCGAATCGTCGCGCCACGCGGCCTGGAACTGCGCCGACGACATGCCGGCTGCTCGCGCGAACGCGTCAAGGCGCTCCCCGCCCTCATCAACCGCCTTAGAAATGGCGATCATCACACGCGAGACAGCAGACCCGCCGGCCTCAGCTTCGATGCCAACCGACGACATCGCCGTCGCCAAGGCCAGCACCTCAGACTCGTGCAACCCAACCACGCGGCCCGCAGCGGCCAACCGCTGCGACATCTCGAGGATTTCCCGCTCAGTGGTCGCGAAGTTGTTACCGAGACCAACAATCGTCGCCCCGAGCCGATCCGTGTCACCCACGGCGGTCCCCATGACGTTCGCGAACCGCGCCAACCCCGTCGCGGCTTCCTCGGCCGTCAGGTTCGTCGTCTCACCAAGGTCGATCATCACCTTCGTGAACGCCGCCACATCATTGACCTTCACACCGAGCTGACCAGCGGCCTCCGCAACGGCGGCGATCTCGGTGTGCGACGCAGGCAGCTCCCGCGCCATGCTGCGCAGGCCGCCCTCGAGCCGCTCAAGCTCGGTGACGGTCCCATCGACGGTCTTGAGGACACCCGCCCACGCGGACTCCCACGAGATCGCGGCAGCGGCAGACGCGCCAAGCGCCGCAACACCCGCACCGCCGATGAGCGCGAACGTCTGACCAACGGTGCGCCACTCAGCCGCATTGACCTGCGCCGACCGAACAAGACGCCCAGCCGTCGTCTCAATCCGCTTACCCGACGCATCAAACGCCGCCGAAGCCTTATCGGCCTCGCCCGCGAAGTCACGCAACTGCCGCTTAGCGTCCGCGACCTCTACCCGAAGATAGGTGCGGATTGTACGATCAGCCACAAGCGCACCCCCTGTTCGCTCAAGTCGCCGCAGTCAGACCCCGATAACCAAGGGGAAGAAAGAGGTGCCCTATGTCCGACCAACCCACACGCCGCGACCGGCGCATGCCGTGGGCGTTCGCAATCGGAACCCCACTGGCCCTGTTCGGCCTGTTCGCGCTCATCGCGGGACGCAACGGACCCACAACCACAGCCCTGGTGATCTTCGGTGCGGGCCTCCTGCTCGCGTGCACCGGGCTCGTGCAGAGATCGATCGAACGGTCCCGCTAACCGAGCGGGGCGTCAGCGTCGATGCCCGCCGACCCACCACCAGAGCCCAGCGTCGGCTCGGCTGGCGGCTTCAGCGCCGACTCCCGCGCCCCCGGCGCACCAGGCGCCATCTTCACGCGCAACACCGTCCCAGGCGGGATCGTCTTGTGCTGCTCCCGATACGCCGCGAGCGCAGCCTCCGCGTAGTCCGTGGTCTCCGCATCCACCGTCAACCACGTGCCCAACTCGTCGTCGAACACCACCCGCGCGGGCAACCCATACTTCGTCTGCTCGCCCTCAAAGACCGTGAGAGCCACAGCCAACAGGCGATCTTCCTCAGACCACCTGCGCGGCGACGAACCAAACCGGATCGTCGAGAGCGGAACGCCCCAGTCGCGGGCGGTTCGCAGTTCAGCGACTAGCCCCGGCGACTCCTCGAGGGCTCTCGCGAGAAAGGGGCTGTGGCCTTCGTCGGCTGCGTGCACGCGAGCTGCCACGCCACGACGAGCTTCTTCACCTCAGCCTCGTTGATCTCCTGGATCGCCTCGAGGTGCTTCTTCGTCACACCCGACGGGATCACGATGCTCGCCGCAACCTGCTCGAGCACGATGTCGTTCTCCGACGCGCCAGCCTTCTTGAGCTTCTTCTTCACGCCATCGCGCCAAGCGTCGGAGCGGCCACGGACGTGGAACCACTTCCCGGACGCCAGGAACTCGTCCTGCAACGCCTCGATCTGCTCGATCAGGTCGTCACGGTCCTCATCGGGGTCCTCACCCGCATCAACCTGCGCGTCATGCCGCCGAATGCGCTCCTCGAGCTCGGCGATGGGCGCTAGAAGGTCCGCCCGCGCGTAGATCTTCACCGCGCGAGTCGAGGGGCGAACCCCGGCGACGAACGCGTCAATGTCGAAGTCCTCCGCCGACACGTCCTGCGTCACGTCCACAGAGCCCTCCCCCGCCGCGTCGTCAAGAGTCGGGGCAAGGTCAGCAAGGGTCGCGTCACTCATGGGTCTCTCCTGGGTCTACCGGCCCGCAAAAGCGGCACCGCTCACGCTGGGTCAAGGTCATGTGCTCACCATCCGAAGCGGCGACCACATACACGGTCCGAGAAGGCTGCAGGCACGCACCGCACCACAGGCCGCCACGCTGCTCAAGCAACTCAACTCGCACCCGTGCGACAGCCACAACACCCTCCCGAATGGTTGCCCGGTGGAGGCGCGGACCCAGACGCGCCCCCACCGGGGGATCAGATCAGGCCGAAGAGCCGGACGGCGCGACCGTGATGTGCGTGTACGTGTACTGGAGCTCGAACGGCACCGTGTACTTGATGAAACCCGTCCGCGACGAGGGGGGCGCGGGCTCATCGGTGACGTACTCCGCACCGAGGTAGATCTCATCGCCCTCCTCCCACTCCTCCGAGGAGAGCTTCGCCGTCTCGCGGGCGTACCCCCACAGCGTCGTCCCCTTGACCTTGTGGGTCTGGAAGGGGAGGTCGTCAACCGGGTCACCGTTGCCGGTCTCCGGGTCGAAGTACCGGAAGATCGTTGCCCGGCCCTGCGGGTTCGAAGCCCCGATCGCCTGCGCGTTCGAGGTCTCCGACAGCGGCTTCTCCTGCACACGGTCCGACTCAGCGAACCCCCACAGGAAGTCCGACGCGAGAACGTTCTGCGACATGTAGATGCCGGCGTTGAGCTCATCCTCGGTCGGGTTCGCCGGGTCTGCCGGCTTGGTCGTCAGGACGGTCCAGCGCAGGTGGCCGTCGGCAAGTGAGCGGACTCCCATGATGGGTCTCCTAATCTCCCCGGCTACCGGGGCGCTCGATGGAATGGACAGCCCCTACGGGGCAGGACAGGGCTCAAAGCGAGCCGAAGGGTGCTACGCGGTAACGACGCGCAGCAAATCCACGGCAAAGGCCGGGTGGCCCACGCCGGGGATGTTCACAGAGCGGTCGACCTGGACCGTTTGGGAATCGTGGTGACGCAGCCAACCCACGACGCCACCCCCGAGGGAGAACTGGGTCCGGCGGACCAGCGGGCGCACGAGTCCCGCCAGGTCAAGAACGGACTCGGAAATCTCAGCCACGTATGTCAGGCCGATCACATCGTCCAGGTAGTCGTCGTCGTCAGAAAGGCTCGTCGTGACGACACGGCCGGGCGACGACCACACCAACACATAGGGGTACGTGGGCCTCTCAGGAACGTCCACGAAATACGTCGCCACACCAGCATCGTTGATGAGGTCCCGCACCGCCTCGATGATTGCCTTCATCGGGGGAACACCTCATCGACGAGCGCGTCGAGCTGGGCGATGAACTCGTCCGTCTCGGCGTCGAGCGCGGACTGCGGGTCGCGGACCGTGCCGCCACCGCCGCGCGAGGAGCCGAAGTAGGCGATGTTCGCCAGGGATGCGGCCTGGTCGCGCGCCTTGTCCGGGCCGATCTCGGCCTCGATCGCAGCGGTGTCGCCCCAGCCCCCGGTGCGCACGTCGTAAGTGATCGAGCGGGCCACGGGGCGGAAGTGTGTCGAGGCGCGCATGTCGGTGACCATGCGGTTCTTGATGTTCAACGCGCCACGCTCGACGATCGCGACGGCGTGACGGCTCAGCTCCTCGGGGAGCGCATGCATGTCAGCGGCGAAGGCCCGCATCTCGGAGGCGTCGAAGGCGACCATCACAGAACCTCCGTCACGGGGACTCGGTACGCGGTCGCCTGGGACTTGTTCGACGGGGCCTCGACGCGGTAGGTGCGGCCGACCAGGAAGGGGTCATCGGCGCTTGCGGTGATCGTGATGACATCGCTCACGGCGACATCGACCGAACCAACAGGCAGGTGCACCGAGAGGGTCTGCTCGACATACTCGCGGCCCACGCTCTCAGAGGCACTAAGAGTGCGACCGACGACGTGCTGCACACGGCACTTGCCCTCGTAGATCGTGGCCGTCGGGCGAGTAGTGCCGCCGCGACCGTCGGGTGCAGCCTTGCCGGGGCGCTGCACGGTACACGTGTCGAGCATCCGGGACTCGGCCTCGGCGCGGAGTTCTGCCAGGGTCGAGCGGAGCTC
>CAZYSW010000543.1:267-4176 GCA_964650105.1 uncultured Nannocystaceae bacterium | reverse complement strand
AGCTCGGCGTCATCGGCCTGATGAACGTGCAACTCGCCGTGCGGGGATCTCGCGTGTACGTGCTGGAGGTCAACCCGCGAGGGTCGCGGACGGTTCCGTTCGTCTCCAAGGCGACCGGGATCCCGTTCGCCAAGCTCGCGGCGCTGGTCGGCGCGGGTCGGACCCTCGCCGAGCTCGGCGTGCGAGAGCGCGTGCCCGAGCACGTGTCGGTGAAGATCCCGGTGTTTCCGTTCCGCAAGTTCCCCGGCGTCGACACGCTGCTCGGCCCCGAGATGCGCAGCACCGGCGAGGTCATGGGCATCGGGCCGGACTTCGGCACGGCCTACCACCACGCCCAGATCGCCGAGGGCACCCGGTTGCCGCAAAAGGGCGTCGCGCTCATCACGGTGATGGACGAGCACAAAGAGGCCATCTTGCCGGTCGCTCGCAAGCTGCACGAGCTGGGCCTGGAGCTGGTGGCCACCCGCGGGACGGCGGCCGCCATCCGCGCGACCGGGCTCCCGTGCCGCGTGGTCAACAAGGTTCGCGAAGGGCGCCCCCACACCGTCGATGCGCTGAAGAACGGCGAGATTCAGCTCGTGATCAACACCACCGGCGGAGCCGACCGTCCCGAGAGTTTCGGGCTGCGGCGCACGACACTCCTGCAGCGCATCCCCTACTTCACCACGGTTTCCGGGGCTTTGGCGGCCGCGCACGCCATCGCGCGGGCGCGGGCGGCGGCCGGCCAGTTGCACGCGCAGACCCTGCAGGAGTATCACAAGAGCCCAGGATTCGATCCGGATAGCGCTCCGACCGAGCGCGCCGGGTACCGCTAGCTTCACTGCGGCTTGGACGACATCATGGCAGAAGAAACCTTCCCCATGACCCCCGCGGGGCACGAGCGCCTCAAGGCCGAGCTCAAACGCATCAAAGAGGTGGAGCGCCTCGAGAACGTCCGCGAGATCGAGGCGGCGCTCGAGCACGGTGACTTGCGCGAGAATGCCGAGTACCACGCCGCCAAGGAGCGACAGGCGGCCATCGAGGCACGGATGCGGTACGTGGAGCTCAAGCTCGGCCGCGCGCAGATCATCGATCCCGCCACCATTCGAAGCGACAAGGTCGGCTTCGGCGCGACCGTCACGGTGCTCGACCTGGAGACCGAAGAGGAGTTCGTGTACTCGATCGTCGGCGAGGACGAGGCGGACGTCGACCGTGGCCTGATTTCGATCCGGTCCCCGATCGCGCGCGCACTCATCGGTCGCAAGGCCGGGGACGAAGCCGTGCTCAAGCTCCCCAAGGGCGACCGCGAGCTGGAGATCGTGAGCGTCGTCTACAAGGCGATCGAGGTCTGATCACCGTGCGCACCCTGCCCGTCGCTGCGGTCACTGTCGTGCTCCTGGCGGCGTGCCGCCCCGGAGAGGGCGGCCGCTGCATCTGTCAGGGCGAGTGCCGCGATGGGCTGGTCTGTGCGGTCGGCGGCACGGTGCTCGGGAAGGGACGCTGCGTCGATTCGGTGACCAACGATCTCGAGGCGGGCGAGTGCGTCCCGCACGGCAACACCCCCGACGACGGCGACCCCCTCGACTTCGAGCCGCATTTCGATCTCGGAACGAAGCGAGACTTCGAGCCGGGCGGTGCAGACATGGACACGTCCTCGGGCTCGACCTCCGTGCCCGAGGACACGTCGACCACGTCCTCCACGTCCGCGACGACCGACGCCACGACGACGGGGTCGTCGGACACCACGTCGACGGACACCGGGACCGAGACGACCGACGCGACGAGCACGGGCACCACGCAGGGCTGATGCGGCAACGCCATGACGCGGGGCCGCGGCGACGACGTGCGGCACGCGGAGGGGCCGTGCGTGCCCTGGAGCCCCCGCCCCGCGCACTGTAAGCGTGGGGCCCGGCGCACGTTGCGTTCGTCGCGCCCGTCGGTCCTGTTCGCCCGGGGCCTCGAACGGTACCGTGACCGGTGTAGGGCGCGCGGCATCTCGTGCCCCCCGCATCCTCGTCGAGCCCCTCGCCCATGAACGGCCACCGACCTTCGAACCTTCTCTCGCACAGGCTGCGGTTCGTCCGGGCTGCGGCGTACCTGATGGCCGCCACGGTCGCTTTTGGTTGCCAGCGGCTCCCCGTCGAAACGAGCGACGACGGTGTGGGGCCGTCGACGGGATCGGCCGACTCGGGGATGTGGATGCCGGTGACCGGCGACTACGATTCGGGCAGCGACGGTGCCGTCGATGACGGCAGCCCGACGTTCGGGTGCGACCCCGTCGCGCAAACCGGCTGCGACCCCGAAGAGAAGTGCACCGCGCTGCGGCACGACGGACAGGTCGAGTACGCGTGCGTGAGCGACCCGACGACGCTGGAGCTCACGAGCCCCTGCACGGCGGATCCCGCGGGGGGCGTCGACGGGTGCCCTCCGGGCAGCGCCTGCTTGACCGACGAGCAGGGGGTGGGCGTGTGCCTCCCCCTGTGCATCGACCACGGCGACTGCGACGACGCGCTTTGTCTGATGCACCCGCTCGACTTCGTGCCCTACTGTGCGAGCCATTGCTCGCCGTTCGAGGTCTCGTGCCCGGCGCCGCTGCAGTGCCGCCGCGAGTCCGACCGGTTCACGTGCGAGTTCATCACCATGAGCGACAACGGTACGACGGGCGACCCGTGCTCGCCCTTCGACGACGGCGGGTGTGCCCCGGGGTTCGTGTGCATCCCCGGAGCGTTGGTGCCGACGTGCATGACCGATAGCTGCTGCACGTCCCTTTGCGATCTCACCGACCCGGACCCGTGTCCCAGCCCGGCGACCTGCGCTCCGGCTCTCCCGGGGCCCGCGCCTGGATTCGAAGAGATCGGGGCCTGCTTCATCCCCTCCTGAAGGTCGATCGCCGTCGCGATCCCGCTCAGCGAACCTCCAGGGGACGAAGCGCGTCCTGAGCATCGACGACCATCAGACGCACGAACCCGGCGGGGTTCGGACCGGCACCGAGGGTGCATCGACTGTCGGCGCTGCCGTTCCCGGCGAACGCGATGCGTCCGTCGGCGGTGGCTGCGATCGCCCGTCCCCGATCGGCGCCCGGGCCATCGCAGCCGTGACCCCCGACGAGCTTCCCCGTCGCGTCGAACAGTGCCAACGCCACCCCCGTCTCCCCAGCGACCGGCCACGGCCCCTGCCCCACGTCGAACCCGTGCCGATGCCGGGCTACCACGGCCACGCGCCCGCGAACGACCGCGGCTCCGTCGACCGACGCCAACAACGGGTCCCCGAACGACCACCGGGCGGCCCCCTCGGCATCGAGTCGAGTGACGAAGCCATCCATCGGCACCTCGGAGGCCCGACCAGGCGTGCCCGGCTCGGGAGCACCCCGTTGCTGCGCCCCCACGACCACATAGCCGTCGCCATCCACGATCACTTGCTCGACGATGTCCGCACCCGGCCCGGACACGGCGGTCGCCCACCGGGCGTGCCCCTCCCGATCGAGCTGCACGACGAAGCCGTCGTAGTCCCCTGCCGCAACCAGGCGCAAGTCCTCGGAGAGCTCGATCGCCGCGGCCCCGGACATCACGACTTCGCGCCCGGTGGCGTCGAACGTCCCCCCGAACACGCCGGCCACCACGATCGTGCCCGGATCGCTCACCGCGACGTCGCGTCCGGCATCGTCACCGCCCCCCCCAAAGCCCAAGGCGGAGCGGACCTCGCCGGTCGCGGGATCGAGCCCGAGCACCATCACGTCGTTCATCCCTCGGGGGGAGGGGAGATCGCCGAACGCCGCGTCGTACGATCCGACGACCCACACGCGCCCGTCTTCGTCGACGTCGAGACGCCGACAACGCTCCTCGCCCGGCCCACCGATCGCCCGCAGCCACGCGACGGTGCCATCCATCCCGATGCGCCCGACGAGGCAGTCGACGCCCCTGCTCTCGACCC
>CAZYSW010000543.1:0-257 GCA_964650105.1 uncultured Nannocystaceae bacterium | reverse complement strand
AGTTGCCCGTCGAGCCAGCCGGAGAACACCAGCGCGGGACCGGGCGCCAACGCGATCGCCTCGATGTCGGCGCCCCCTCGAGCCTCGATGGCCAGCGCCCAACGCGGCATCCCGACGTCGTCGAGGACCACCACGAACGGCCCTTCCACCGCCGCGACCTCCTGACCCGCGACGCGAGCCCCCCGCTGCGCCTGCCCGGCCACCGCGACACCGCCCGGCACGAACGCGACCGCCGAAAGCGTCACCTCGCCGTCCCC
>CAZYSW010000542.1:0-4177 GCA_964650105.1 uncultured Nannocystaceae bacterium | reverse complement strand
CGTTTCGGGCCCGGGGAGGTCGAGGAAGAAGACCTCGTCGAGCCGGCCGCGACGCGTGAGCTCGGGGGGCAACTCCTCGACGCGATTGGCCGTGGCGACGACGAACACCGGGCGCGTTCGCTCCTGCAGCCACGTGAGCAGGCCGCCGATGACGCGAGCCGTCGTCCCGGCATCGCTCGCGGCACCGTCGAGACCGGCCAGGCCCTTGTCGATCTCGTCGAGCCACAACACCACGGGCGCGATCCGTTCCGCCGCTTCCGTCACACGGCGGAGGTTGGCCTCGCTCTCGCCGACGGTCCCCGCGAACAGGCGGCCGGGCTCGAGGCGCACCAGCGGCAGCCCCAGCATGGTCGCGCTCACCCGGGCTGCGAGGCTCTTGCCGCAGCCTTGAACGCCCAGCAGGAGCATGCCCCGAGGATCGGGGATGCCGGCCAGGCGTGCGTCGGGGCGAAGCGCGAGCGCACGTCGCCCGAGCCAGGTCTTGAGCGCGTGCAGCCCGCCGAGCTCGTCGGGCATCGCCGGGGCGACGGGGGTCAAAAGCCCGTGTCGATCGATGGCGGTCGGTTTGTGACGCGCGATGAAGCGACCGATGGCGCCGGGATCGATGCCGTGGTCCAGCACCGCCTCGGCGACGAGACGCTCGAGGGTGGCGCGGCCCAGCCCCAGCGACTGGCGGGCGAGGTCGGCCGCCACGGGCTGCAGGCGAGCGAGTGCTCCGGGGTGGCCCGCGGACTCCAAGAGCCCCGCGATCTCCCGCAGGTGCAGCTCGAGCTCCTGCGCGTCGGGCGGCGGCAGTTGCTCGACGACGAGCTCGGGGACGCGTTCGACGAGCGCGACCGACGTCCCCGCGTGAGGCTCGAGCAGGACGACGGCCGGGCCGTGCTCTCGCTGCGCCAGCTCCCGCAACATCCGGGGGCCGTCACCGTGGCCGACCGCGGCGGCGCCATCGAGCAGCACCCACACGGCGTCCTCTTCGGTGTGCCGCAATCGCGCCAGGAGCTCGGCGACCGGCGTCGCGCGTCCGTCTCCGTCGATTCCCGAAGCCGCGCTCCAGGTGTGCACGGGCCATCCCAGCGACTCCCCGACCTGCTCGAGGAGGCCCAGGCCGCGGCGCTCGTCGGGGGTGCTCACCACGAGCCCACGCGTGCCCGCCCCCAGGGCGCGAACGATCCGATGCTGGAACGACTCCACGTCACGACCTCGTCTGCGTCTGGCTGGCGGCCCACGCGAACCAGGCTCGCACGAGGTGGACCTGGATCGGTCCGCGGATTGGCCCTTCGCTCGGAAAGCACCACCCGTTGAGCCACAGACGGCTTCCACGGAGCTTCGACAGCCGACCGTGCAGCCACAGCGTCTCCCGAGAGGCCGCCGAGGCCCGCCCGGCGAGCGTGCCGCGGCCCTGGCGGAGCGAGAATCGATAGTGGATGGTGCCGTCGACCCGCAGGGTCTCGAACGACTCCCCGAAGACGGCGCGGGCTCGATGGACCATCTCGGCCGCCTGCCGAGCACGGGAGCGCCGGAAGTCCATGGCCAGAAGTGGAGGGCAGGCCGAACCGTCGGCGCGCCTTCGGCTGACGCCGTGCGCGACCGCCTGGTAGAGCCCCTCGACGACCCCCGGGACGTGGGGCGGCAAGGCCAGCAACGCCTCGACGCCGGCGCTGGAGCGCTGCGCCGACAGGGCGTGGGCCACACGCCGGGCATACCCGGGGACCAGGCGGACCTGCTCGACCATCGCCAGGCATTGCGACGAGCTCAGCGATTCGCGCGACGAACGGGCGAGGAGGCGCTCGAGGTTCTGCAGAGCCTCTTGTCTGGGATCGATCAACGGTCCTCCCGAATCGCGCGCTCGATTTCTCGCCTTTGCTCGCGGCTCTTGATCGCCGCCCGCTTGTCGTGGACCTGCTTGCCGCGGCACAGGCCCAACTCGACCTTGATCTTGCCCTCTTTGAGGTAGACGCTCAGCGGCACCAGCGTGAGCCCCTGGCGCTTGACGGCCTCCGACAGGCGATCGAGCTCGCGACGGTGCAGCAGGAGCTTTCGGGGGCGCAAGGGGTCGTGATTGCGCGCGTGCGCCTGCTCGTACTCGGCCACGTGCGCGCCGAGCAACCACAGCTCGTCGCCGCGAAACTGCGCGTACGATTCGGTCAGGCTGATCTTCCCGTCGCGGATCGATTTCACCTCGCTGCCCTGGAGCGCGATCCCGGCCTCGTAGCGCTCGAGCACGTGATAGTCGAACGTCGCACGCCGATTCTGCGCCAGGTTCGTCCGGTTGCCGGCGGAGCCCGTTTTTCCCTTCTTGGCCAAGCGGCCGACAAGCTACGCAAGGGTGCGCAGCAGGGCAAGCGCTCCGACCCGGGCCGCTCCGGCGTCGAGCAACGCTGCACGGCATGCCGTCAGCGTCGCGCCGGTGGTGGTCACGTCGTCGACGACGAGCACCGTACGGCCGCGTACGCGGGGGCGCCACGACCGGGGCACGTCGAAGGCCCCGGACACGCTCGCCAGACGCTCGGCCGCACTCAGCTCGACCTGCGGCGGCGTCGAGCGAACCCGGCGGAGTGCGCGGGCGCGTAGCGGATCGCGTCGGCCCGGGTGCCGGTGCTGGCGAAGGGCATGACGAACGAGCAGCTCGCTTTGATTGAAGCCGCGGGCGAAGCGTCGGCGAGGATGGAGCGGGACCGGGACCACCAGCTCCCAGCCCGCGTCGGGCCACAGGTCGGGCGCGCGGGCGAGCAGTCGCCCCAGCGGGCCCGCCCAAGCCGGCTCGCGTCCGTACTTGTGGCGGCCGAGCGCGTGCATGAGCGGTCCTTCGTAGGCGTACAGGGCCGCGATCCCGTGCGCGCTGGCGCGTTCGGGCGGCAACGCCACGATTTCTGCCGTGCATCCACGACAAAAGGAGCGCCGCCCTCTGCGCAGCAGCACGCCACACCCCGCGCACACCTCCGGGAACAGGAGCTCGAGCAGCACATCGTGTTCATCGTCCACGAGCCGCCGACCGTTGCACGACGAACGGCCCCGGGGCGCCGCCCGCCTCGTGGCTTCCGTCGGGCGCGACCGCGACCCGACTGCCGCTCCCCCTCGGGCGCCGGCGACCGCTTTGCGCCGATCACCTCCGGCCGGGCGTACGCCTCCCGTCCACGATCGCGAGCGGCCCGACGGCTCAGGCGTGGTGATAGGGGTGGCCGGCGAGGATGGTGCCGGCGCGGTAGAGCTGCTCGCACACGAGCACGGTGGCCAGGCGGTGGGGCAGGGTGAGTCGCGACAGGGCGATCGTGCGATCGGCCCGGGCGCGATCTCGTTCCGTGAAGCCGTGAGCGTCGCCGATCAGAAAGGCGACATTGCGAACGCCTGCGTCGCGGTACCGTCGGAGGATGTCGGCCAGCGCTTGCGAGGTGACCTGTTCGCCGCGTTCGTCGAGCACGACCGCAGGGCCGCGCAGGGCCTCGGCCCGGGCCCACGATGCGTCGAGGTCCTTCACCTCGTGTCGCTCGATGGGGAGGAACGGTCGCGATCGTCGCACGTACTCGTCACACGTCGCGACCGCGTGCGGGTCCTTGAGCTTGCCGATTCCGAGGACGTGAAGGTGCATCAATTCGGCGTGGAGGTCTCGTCGTCGTCGAACGCCTCGTCGACCGCGTCGTCGTCCTCGAAGTCCTCCGCGTCTTCGAATTCGTCGAATCCCTCGTCGTCGAGGTCGTCGCCGAACTCGTCCTCGTAACCCCCGAACACCATGTCGCCGCGGTAGGCCGGCAGGTCTCCGGGCGCCTCGAGGCTGTCGAGGTCGCTGGTGTCCATGACGTCGGGGGGGAGATCGAGGGTCACCCGAGGTGCGTCGCTCCACATGCTTTCGAGGTCGTAGTGCATGCGGACCGGGTGGTAGAACACGTGCACCATGAAGTCGTCGTAGTCGAGCAGGTCCCAGCTATGCTCGCCGAGGCCTTCGGTGCCACGCGGTTTGGTTCCGCGTTCTGCGAGGGCCTGGGCGATGCCGTCGGCGATCGCCGCGACGTGCCGATCCGATCGGCCCGACACGATCAAGACCCAGTCGGTGTATCCGGTGATCTCGGTGACCTGGAGGATGACGGGAGCCCGGGCCTTCTTCTCCACCGCCGCATCGAGGGCGGTCTGGAGATCGGGCGGGAGGGATTCTCGGTTGAGCTGCTGGGGGTGGGCAGGAGCG
>CAZYSW010000541.1:0-4181 GCA_964650105.1 uncultured Nannocystaceae bacterium | reverse complement strand
CCTACGTCGAGTTGGTTGCCGAAGCACAGCTCGACCTGTACATGGGGGCCGAGGTACCGGCCTACAGCACGCCCAGTACGGAGGTCGTTCCGTTCGCCGCCGACGACGGAGCCCCACCCTGCGACGACGTGGCCGAAGAGACGAGCGGGACCGGCGGCGGTGGCGTCGACGAGTCCAGCGGAGGGATGCAGGCTCGGCGGCAAACGCCCTCTCCACCATGGACTACACCGGGTACGTGGAGCTGACGGTCGAGTGTCGTGGCAGCTCCACGCTGACGTTCAAGATCTCCTTGACGGAGTTCTTCTGCTCTGGCGTGGACATGCCGTGCAACAGCTCGTCCGACTGTTGCTCGGGACTCGTCTGCCACTCCACGAATGACGTGTGCTTCGAACCAACCTGAGACTGTCGATTTCAATCCCCACCGAGTTCCACGTATATTGGTTCAACTGGAGCCTCGACGGTAGCACCACCCCCGAGTGCGGTCAGCTCGTCGACGTGATGTGCGTTCAAGAGTGAGCGCCGCTGCTCGCCGCGAGCAAGAGCTGCGCGCCGTAGTAGAGGGGCAACCCCCAGGCACGGTTGTCGAACCCCGGGGACACGAACCGATCGCGCGCCACCGAGATGTCCGACACGAAGAACGCGAACGCCCCCGCCAGCAGCATCCACCCGCTGCGATGCACATGGGTGCCCACCGCCAGCGCCACCATCCCGCAGATCACGACGATGTAGATCGGCACGGCGACCCGCATCGGCCCCTCGAGGTGGGGCTTCAACCAGCGGTAGACGAGCACCGCCGGGAGCACCAGCCCCCCGAGCGCCCACCACGACGCGGTCGTCGCGACCCCGCGGGTGAAGAACGCCCACGCGAACGCGAGGTGCCCCCCGGCAAAGCTCCCCACGCCCGACAAGAACGACCGGGTGGACGTGCCGACGAGGAGCACGTCACCGGCGAAACAAAGCGCGAACGCCAGGAGCATGAACCGTCCATGGGCGCTGTCGAGCGCCCCGGCCCCGAGGGCGGACACCACGAACCCCGTCGAGGCGAGCGGCTTCCACAGCCAGCGACCGGACTGGCTGTCCGCCCGCTCGGCGACCAACAACCCGCCCAACCCCATCGACGTGCAGACGACGCCCAGCCAGAAGGTGATCCCCATGGGGCCCCGAGCCTACACCGACCCGAGCTCCGACGCCCGACGGGCTCGCGGTTGCGCCGGGCCGCAGCGGATTTGCGCCCCCCGTGTCGTGCTGCAGGGTGCCGTCGATCGGCAGACGCCGAGATGGGGGAAGGCATGAAACGGTGGACGGTGACCGCCTGCACCTGTGTCGTGCTCGCGGGCATCCTCGCAGGGTGCAGCGAGTCCTTGACGGTGCGGGTCTACGCCGAGCGGGACACCACCGAGGTGCTCGACGAAACGAGCGCGCTCCTGGGCCTGCCGGTGATCGAAGGCGACGGCCCAATCATCCTCGAGCTGGTCGATGCCGTACCCGGCGAGCCCGCGGGGAGACTCCTGGCGCGACGGTCGTGCCTGCGGGTGCTCCGGGCCGCCTACGAGCCCATCGTCGTGGCGCACGAGCTGGGCCACGCGCTCGGCCTGGGCCACGTGGACGATCCCTCCAACATCATGGCGCCCTACACCGACCAGCACTCGACCGAGCTCGACGACCACCAGCGTGAAACGATGATCGATTCGGCACGACGCCTGTCGGCGTGTCGGTGACCGTCCCGCGCACCGACCGCAGGACCTCGCCGGGGCGGAGCGCGCCGGACGGTTGCGGTAGACTCGCCTCGTCGATGGATCCGGCCGGCGAGTCCCCCGAAGACGACGCCCGACTCGCTCGGCGCGCTCTGGACGAGGGGGACGTCGGCCATGCGGCGAGCCACGCCGCCGCGGCCTTCGGGGAGCGTCCCGACCGGCGCGAGTACGAGGTGCTGGTCGAGCAGGTCGCGGCCGCCTCCACCGACCCCGTCGCCGAATTCTCGCGGGACGACTGGTTCGGCACCGTGGCCGCGCGCGCCGTGGCGCTGCGTCAGCGAGGCGATCACGCCCAGGCTCTCGACCTGCTCCTGCAGGTCGCGAGCTATCGCGTCGACCTGCCGTTCGAGACCGTGATCGTCCGGTGGCTGCGCGAAGCTCCGCACGAGACCCCCACTCCCTTTCACGCCATCGCCCGGCTGGCGTTCGAGATCGCAGGCACGCTCACGGGCCGCATCCGCGTGCGTCCCGGGGAAGCGCGGGCGCTCGAGCGCGTCGCCACAGTGCTCGACGCCGCCGTCGAGCGCCCGGGCGCCGAGGCTTCGGTCCCCCTGCAGATGGCGGCCGCGAGCGTGTACCGGCGACTCGGCCAGTGTGATCGCGCGCTCGTGGCCAGCGCTCGCCTGCAAGCCGCGGGCGCGTCGCTCGACGGCGCCCTCATGGAGGGCCTCGTGCATCGCTCGGCGGGCGACTTTTCGCGCGCGGTGTCGGCATTCCAGCGCGCCGCGGCGCTCGGCGATCGCGTGGCCCTGGCCGAGCTGGCGCGTGCACACTGGGATCGGCACGCCTACGCCGAGGCGGCCCGAGCCATCGAGGCCATGGGAGACCTCGGGGACGACGTCGAGCTCAAGCAGGCGCTCGTCTACCTGCGCTGGAAGGACGGCCAGTCCGACCAGGGCGGTCCGATCGCCGCAATCGTGGGCGGCGAGGCCACGCCCGACGACGCGCGCAGCCTCGGCGAGCCCTGGGAGGGTTATCTGCCCGAGCCTCGCGAAGCGTCGACCAACGCGTTGCGCCAGATCATGCAGCAACGCGAGGGCAACCCGGCCAAGCTGGCGGTCACGCTGAGCTGCATGGAGTCGCCTTCGGCGAGGCTGGCCTTCGTCCTGGCCACCACCGGCGGAACGCACCCCGCAGCCGGCGACTACCGGTTCGAGTCGTTGCCGTCTCCCGATCCTCGCGAGCCTCGTCATCGGGACGGCACGCGGCTTTGGACCTTCGGGGGTCGCGACGGTCACACCCCCGAGCAGCGTCTGCCACCTCCGCCCGAGAGCATCTACACGGCGATCGATGCCCTGGCCTCTCGCCCCTATTTTCTGCCCGCGTGGTGGTCGCGAGCCGCCGAGGTCGCGGCGCAGGTTCAGGCGCCGCCCGACCGTTGGCTGGCGGCGTTGGTGCATCCGAGCGAGCCCCCGCCCGACATCCCCGCCTGGGAATGGGTGCAACGACGACAACACGCCGCAACGTACGTCCTGGCTCGCCTCGATTCCGGCTGGACGGGCTCGCGACGACGAGAGGCGCTCCTCGGGCTCCTGCGCGGGCAGCCCGACTGGCCCATCGAGGCGGCGATCGTCGCCGCCGGCGAGATCCTGCGCGACGAGCCCGAGGCGTGCGAGGAGCTCGTCGGCGAGCTGTGGTCGCTCACCGAGGCCATCCCCGATCAGGGCCACTGGGCATGGGCCGACGCGCTGGCGGTCGTGCTGGCCCGGCTGCCGATGACGCCCGAGAATCTGCGCCAGTGGGCCCACCAATGGTTCGAGCACAACCGCAGCGGGGGTGTAGCCTCGTGAGCGACACCCCATCGCGCCCGTCCTGAGCTACCTTGATCGCCGCATGACCCCCCAGCAGCCGATCGTCGCACTCACGCTCAACCCGGCGCTCGACGTGAGCTTCGCCGTCGATCGCGTCGTCCCCGAACGGAAGCTGCGGTGCGACGGCGTGCAGCGAGAGCCCGGCGGGGGTGGCATCAACGTGGCGCACGCCATCCGCAATCTCGGCGGCAACGCGGTGGCCGTCTGGACCTGCGGAGGCCCGACCGGAGAACGTCTGTCCCGCCTGCTCGACGCGGCGCAGATCGAGCACCATCCGGTCGAGATCGACGGCGGCGAGACGCGCGAGAGCGTGCACGCCTACGATCGGTCCACGGGCCAACAGTACGACGTCGACCGCTGCCTGGAGGCCATCGTCGAGCACCTCACGTCCCCGGGCTACCTCGTCGTCAGCGGCAGCATGCCCCCGGGATCCCGCGACGACCTGTACAAGAAGGTCTGCGCGGCCATCCCTCCGAACACCCGGGTGATCGTCGACACCAGCGGCCCTTCGCTCGTCGCGGCGCTGGAGGCCGGCGTCTACCTGGTCAAGCCGAACCTCGGCGAGCTCTCCCAGGTCGCCGGCCGTGAGCTCGGGGACGACGCGTCCATCGTGACC
>CAZYSW010000540.1:0-4188 GCA_964650105.1 uncultured Nannocystaceae bacterium | reverse complement strand
CGGCGGGTCTGTCTGGGTAACGTGCTGGTGATTAACCCCAACAACGAAAAAGCGCCGGGGTCAGCACGCCACCGCGATGGGGAAGGCGATCGCGATCCTCGACCAGCGTCAGCGCGGCGGAGGCGAGCATCTTCGCCGTGTAGCCGTAGCCCGGATCGCCCCCGGAGACCTCGGTCGCGATCCGACGGCCGGCGGCCTCCGCCACGAAGCGGATCCGAAACTCGGATCGCGCGCGCTCCTCCTCGCTCGGGCCGCTCCCCGAGGGACGCAGTCGCCCGAGCAGCTTGCGGGCAGGCGCGAGCTGGGCGAGCCCGAACACCAGGCCCAGGCCCGCGAACAAACCCGCGACCCGGGCCAACGAGCGCGTCTGCAGGTAGTGCTCGTAGCGAAAATCTCGCGGATACGTGTCGGTGAACGCGGCCGTGCGGCGGACGACCAGCGAATCGATGACCGGCATGGGGATGCCCCAACGTCCGATCTCGGGCGCCCAATGGATTTTCGGCCGTGGCCGCCCGCCGCCCCGGGGCTGCCCGTCGGTCAGGGCGCGGTTGCGGGCATCGGCCATGATCTCCAGGGCCGAGGCCCAGGTCCCGCCCGAGATCTTGCCGTGAAACGAGACGTAGGCCCGGATGCGCACCGCGGGCTCGTCCCCCAGCGCCTGCAGCGTGAACCACGTGCCGACGTCGGCCGGAATGCTGTCGAACCCGCAGCACGGCACGACGAGCACGCCGTCGTTCACGGCGCGCTCGTGATGGGCGTCGATCACCGCGCTCCAGAAACTCGGCTCGCCCGTCAGGTCCACGTAATCCGTACCGGACTCCACGCAGGCCGCGACCACCGGTTCGCCGTACCGCGCATACGGTCCCACGGTGCTGATCAGCACCCGCGTCGACTCGGCCATCGCCCGCAGCGATCCGACGTCGCCGCTGTCGGCGTGCACGAGCGGAAGGTCGACGGTCGCCGGATCGATCGCGGCCAGGCGCCGCCGCACGCTTTCCAGCTTCTGCTGGTTGCGGCCGGCGAGCGCCCACCGCAATGACTTGCCCCGCACGCTTCGGGCGAGCTCTTCGGCCACCAGGCCGCCGGTGAACCCCGAAGCCCCGAACAAGATCAGATCGAACCGCGACACCGGCCGCGGAACCTATCACGTCGCTGGCCTCGGGCGACGCCGAGGCGGTGCGACGGGCCATCTCGCGGTCGACGCGACGCACGGAACCATCGCGACCCGTGCCGACCCGCGAAAGTGCGCGTTCAGCACGGCCGGGGCGCCTGCCGGCGCGCTTGCGATGCACGGCGCGCAGCCGAGCCGCCCGCGATCGCCAGGCGCGACAGCCATGGACCGACCCCTTCGCAGGCCCGTGCGCGACGTCGGTCGACGCCCGCGTGCGTCGCTGCACCGCCTCGAAGCGGACCCGAGCCCGCACGCTCCGAGCGCGTGCATCGGTCGGCCAGCCTCGCCTCGATCGCGCCGCGTGGGGCACTTGCGGTGGACGCTTCAGTTTCGACGACGTGCCTGCCACCCACGTTCGGATCGAGAGCGGCGTGCATCGTCACGCCAGCCGAGGCATCGGCGTCCGCAGCCGGAGATCGAGCGCGTGCGGCATCGCCTGCCGTCCGGCCCTCGCCGGGCGCTCGCGGCACCACAAAATGCGGCTCGGGGGTCGACCCCGCCCGGCCCCGATGGCACGCTGCCGCGAGCCGTTCCATGCAGACGACGATCCTGCTCGTCGCGCTGGTCGTCTTCAGTTTCGCGATCAGTCGCGTCCTCACCCGGGTCGCCTCGCGATATTTCGTCGTATCCGGAACCGAGCACATCCTGGTGGGTCTCCTGCTCGGGCCGGTCTTCGCCGTCCTCGATCCCGAGACCCTCGCAAAGTTCGATCTCCTCATCGCCCTCCTGCTCGGGCTGGTCGGCTTCTTTCTCGGCTTGCGCACCCGCGAGGCGCTGCGCTCGGTTCGCGCCGCCATCGCGGGCGTGGTGGGCGCAGGGGTGGTGCTGGCAGCGGTGACCGCGGCGAGCCTGGTGCTCCTCGAGGCGCTCGACGAGTCGGGAGCCACCCGACAGGTGTGGAGCATCCCGTGGGGCGATCGGGTGGCGTACTTCGCCGCCGACCTCGACAACCTCCGGCTCGCGGCCACGCTCGGTTGCTGCGCCGCGGTGACGTCCCCCGTGCTGATCGCCGAGTCGGCGCGGGTGCTTCGGGCCAAGGGGCCTGCGCTCGATCTGATGCGCGCCACGGGGCTCGTCAGCCAGATCGTCGCGCTCGGGGTGTTCGGCATCGTGCTCGCATCGGCGCGGGCCAGCGCCACCGCCGACGAGCTCCGGATCCCGGTGGCCTGGTGGGCGGTCGGCATCGCGGTGTTCGGCGCCGTCACGGGTCTGCTCTTCACGCGATTCGTCGGGCACGACCGCAACGACACCCGCATCTACATCTCCGCGGTGGGCGTGGTGACGTTCGCGAGCGGCATCGGCGAGGGCCTCGGGGTCTCGCCGCTGGTGGTCAACCTGATCGCCGGCATGTTCGTGTCGCTGACCTCGCCCGACACCGCGGCGCTCGAGCGCACGCTGGTCAGGCTTCGCCACCCCATCCTCGTGCTGGTCCGGGTGTTCGCCGGCGCGACCTGGAAGCCCGTGGCGCTGCTGTACTGGCTCCTCGTCCCCGTCTACACCCTCGGTCGTCTTCTGTGTCGGCGTCTGACCGCCTACAACCTGGCCCGGCTGCTCATTCGCGAGACGCCGCCGCTGCCTCGCATCGGCTACGGGTTGGTGGCCCAGGGTGGCCTCGCGGGCGCCATCGCGCTCAGCTACGCGGTGCGGGTTCCCGAGCACGCAGGGGTGGTGCTGACCACGGTCCTCGGAGGGGTGATCCTCAGCGACTTGCTCAGCCACCGCGCCGTTCGGCGCGTGCTGGCCGACGCGGGTGAGGTGGGTGCAGTCGACGCCGAAACCGCCAGCTCCAACGCCGATCAGGCCGTCGGCGACGACGTTCCGGGGGCCTCGATGTCGTCGATGTCGACGAGCCGGGTACTCGCCGAGGAGGAGGCGGAGTGAGGCGGATCGCCAACCAGCTCTTCGTCATGGGCGTGCTCTTGGCCCTGATGATCGGCCTGGACACCCTCAAGGCCGGCGGCACGGACGGCGCGCAGACGCTCACGTTGGCGGCGATCGGCTTCGTGGTCCTCTGCGCGTTCACGGTCGCCGAGCTGGGCTCGCTGATGACGCTTCCCCGCGTCACCGGCTACATCCTCACCGGCCTGGCCCTGGGCCCGTTCGCCGCCGACATCCTGTCGAGCGCCGTCGTGCAGGACATTCGGATGTTCAACGACCTCGCGCTGGGGCTCATCGCGACCAGCGCAGGTCTGGAGCTCGACGGCCGGGCCATCCTCGCCCGCTGGAAGACCTTCGCGGCCACCGTGGGGCTGAAGGTTTTGCTGATCCCCCTGATGGTCGGCGGCACCTTCATCGCGCTCGATCTCGCGTACGACTTCTTGAAGCTCCAAAACGAGCGCGAAACGATCGCGATGGCGGCAGTGTTCTCGGCCCTGTGCATCGGGACGTCGCCGTCGATCTCCATCGCCGTCCTCAACGAGACGAAGGCCAAAGGCGCGCTCTCGGAGCTGACGCTGGGGCACGCCGTGCTCAAAGACGTCGTGGTGGTGGTCTGCCTCGCGGTCGCGGCGGCCTTCACCGTCAGCCTGACCGAGCCCGGCGGCGGCCTGTCCACGGCGGTCTTCTTGGAGGTCGGCAAGCACCTGGGCGAGGAGGTCCTCCTGGGGATCGCCCTCGCCGTCTTCTTGGTCCTGTACATGCGCTTCGTCGGGGCCGAGATGCTGATCTTCGTGGGGGCGATGATCCTCGTCGTCACCCAGATCACCGAGGCTCTCCATCTACAGCCGCTCTTGGTGTTCATCACGGCCGGCTTCGTCGTCCGCAACTTCACCAGGTACGAGCACACCCTCTTGCACCCCTTGCAGATGGTGGCGTTGCCGGTGTTCGTGGTGTTCTTCACCAACGCGGGCGCGAGCGTCGACATCGACGCCACCTTGGCCATCTTGCCGTTCGCGTTCGCCATCGCGGCGGTGCGGGCCCTGACGTTCTTCGTGGCCGCGCGCGTCGGGTCGACCATCGGCGGCGAGCGTCCGGTCATCCGCAAGGTCTCGTGGCTGGCCTACCTCCCGCTGGCCGGC
>CAZYSW010000539.1:0-4193 GCA_964650105.1 uncultured Nannocystaceae bacterium | reverse complement strand
CCTCAGCCGCTCGCCGACGGCGTCGACCGAACAGGCATCGGTCGCGTAGCCGAGTTGCCGGACGCGGCGCAACAGGTCGGATCGACGGGCATCGTCACCGACGATGAGAATCTCGGGGACCACGGGGTTCGCCGGCCGGAGTCTACCCGCCCGGCGACGATCGGGACCCGCGGGGGACCGGCGCCCGGGCGCGCGACGAAGGCCGAGCCGGACCGACCGCCAAAACGGCGTAAGACCGCGCCTTCGCTCCGCAGAATCGTCCTTTCGGGGCCGTGCGCGGGCAAAGATGCGGCAGGCGTCGGACGGCCTGCCGCGACGCGAGGGCGTTTCGCCGCCGCATCGCGCCTGTTGCGCAATGCTGCGCGACGCCCCGCGAGCCCGCCCGACGTCGTCAGAGCAGGGATTGAGGATCGACGTCGGCGTGGAGGGTGGTCTCGTGGGCGCCGTGATCGCAAGGTCCCAGGAGGGGGCGGACCGACTCGAGCAGCCAGCGCAACGGGGGGCGATGGCGGGCGCGTAGGAGCATCTGCCAACGGTGACGTCGATTGATGACCGCGATCGGCGACGGCATGGGGCCGAGCAGCACGACTTCGGGCGGAGGATCGCCCTGGCGTCGGTGCTCGGCATCGATGACCTCGATGCGCTTGCGGACCGCATCGGCGAAGGCCCGTGCTCGGGCTTCGACCTTGGCGGCGTCGAGGCCCTGCACGCGAAACAGCACCAGGTGTCCAGCGGGGGGATTGCCCATGCGCTGGCGTGCTTGCAGCTCGAGCGTCGCGAAGCCTTCGTAGTCGTGGCGCGAGGCGAACACCACCGCCGGATGATCGACAGCCCAGGCCTGGACGAGCACGCGCCCGGGTCGGTCGCCTCGACCCGCACGACCCGAGACCTGGGTGAGCAGTTGAAACGTCCGCTCCGCGGCGCGCGGATCGGGCAGCGCCAGCCCGTGGTCGCCCTGGAGGATTCCGACCAACGTCACGCCGGGGAAGTCGTGCCCCTTCGACAGCATCTGCGTACCGACCAGGACGTCGGCCTCGCCACGACGAAATCGCGACAGCGTGGTGAGCAGCCGTCGACCCCGGGCCACGTCGCGATCGAGTCGGAGCACGCGGACCCCCTCCAACGCGCGCGACAGGGCCAACTCGACCCGTTCGGGGCCCACGCCGCCTCGCGCCAGGTCCTCGCTGCCGCAGGTGCGGCAGCGCCGGGGCGCGGCCTCCATGTGGCCGCACAGATGGCACATGAGACGGTTGCGCGCGAGGTGATAGGTCATCGAAGGGGCGCTGCAGTCGGGACACTGCTGGAACGACCCGCAGCTTTGGCACAGAAGCGTGGTCGCGAAGCCCCGTCGATTGAGGAAGAGGATCGCCTGCTCTCCGGCGGCCACGGTGTCGGCCACCGCCTGCCGCATCACGGCAGTCAACATCGACTCGGGATCGGGGCGGTGAACCGACAGCGGGATGAGCTCGACGGTGGGCAATGGACGCGGCGTCGGGCGGGTGCGCAGCTGCAGGTGACGGTGTCGGCCGGCCCGGGCCGCCGCCCACGTCTCGAGCGCGGGGGTGGCCGAGCCCAGGATGACCGGGGCATCGGCGTCCTTGCCCCGTACCAGCGCGACGTCCCGGGCATTGTAGCGCACTCCGTCCTCCTGCTTGAACGACGGGTCGTGTTCCTCGTCGACCACGACGACCCCCAGATCGGAGACCGGGGCGAAGATCGCCGAGCGGGCCCCAATCACGATTGGACGCAAGCCGGCGCGGATCTGCTGCCAGGCATCGAGGCGCTGGCGCGGAGTGAGCCCGCTGTGCAGGACCGCGACCTCGTCGCCGAAGCGCGCTCGGAAGCGATCCGCGAGCTGGGGCGTGAGCGCGATTTCAGGGACCAGCACGATCGCGCTGCGCCGCGCCTTTCGGGCGCGCGCGATCACCTGGAGGTACACCTCGGTCTTGCCGCTGCCGGTGATGCCGTGCAGGAGCGCGCTGCGGAAGGTGCGGGCGTCGAGATCCTCGCCCAGGATGCGCAGCGCGTGGTCTTGCTCGGACGTCGGTGTCCGGGGGGCCGCGGGCTCGGGGGTTCGGTGGGCAAAGGGGTCGAGCCGACGCGGGCGCTCCTCGGTCGCGACGAGGTTCGCCTCGACCAGCGGAGGCAAGAGCTCGCGAACGCGAGGAAAGGGACCGCGGAGGTCGCTGAGCGGAACCCAGCCGTCGTCGTCGGACGCCAGCGTCTCGAGATGATCGAGCAGGGCGCGTCGTCGCTTGCTGCGGCCGAGGATCGTCTGCAGCGCGGCCTCGTCCTCGCCACCCCCGCGCAGCCAGTCGGTGCGCCGAACGTGCGTCTCGGTGCGCAGGTCCCCCTCGCTGTCCTCCCAGCGGGTCTGACACAGGCCACGCGCTTCGAGCTCGGCGAGGCGGTGCAGCACCGCGGGGATCCGGGGGCGCAACGTCGGGAGCTTGCCCACGGCGAGGCCGGCCGGCATGGCCGCGGCGATCGCCGACAGCAGGCGCACCGACGAGGGATCGAGAGACGAGGTGCTCGACAAGAGCGGGCCCCCCTGCAATGCGTCGCGCCCGGCGTCGGTGAGGATCGCGGTGCGAGCGTCGGCGTTGGTCATCAGCCCCGGCAACGCGAGGCGATAGACTTCGCCGACGGGGGCGACGTAGTAGTCGCTCATCCACTCCACCAGGCGAAGGAGCGCGGGGGTGAGCGCGGGCTCGCCGTCGTCGAGCAGCCCCAGGATGGGGCGGATCTTGTCGGGCTCGAGGTCGGCATCGGTCGAGGCGGGTGTCGGCCGAACGACACCCACCACCGCGCGCGGGCCGAAAGGAACCAAGACCCGCACGCCGGGGCTCGGGACTGCGTCCAAATCTCGCGGCACGCGGTAGGTGAAGGCCCGATCGATGGCCACGGGGACCGCGACCGACACCAGGCGGTCGAACGTCTCGCTCAACGCCGTGCGCTCCCGAGCGTCCGCTGCTCCTGTCGAGCTTCGCGCGGGCTCTGGTGCAATACCAGCCACCGACGACGCCGCAACAGCGCGAGCTCGATCGCCCCGGCCACGATCAGGATGCAGCCCGTGCCCCACAGCACGCGCGGAATCCAGCTCCACCAGAGCACCGACAGTCCCTTCTGGCTCGCATCCACGGCACGCGCCGCCCCGGCCAGCACACCGGTGTGCACGACGACGGTCGCCACGAGCACCGAAAGCCCGAGCACGAGCGCGACGGGAGGCCACGGACGGAGGACGACGGCCCCGAAGCGCCTTCGCTCGCGAAGATCGAGGGGACCCCACCCCCCGGTCGCCACCGTGGCCGACAGCACCGCGAGCCCGACGACGAGGCCCAAGGCGGCCGCCCACTGCCCGAGCCACAGCCAGCTCGCGTCCAGGGCCGGGCGCGTCGTCGGGTGCATCAGGTGCTCGCGCCAGATCGCCACGAGATCGGGCGCGCCGGGGTGTCCCCCGACCTCGAGGCCGATCGCGAGCAGAAGGCACAGAGCGCCCACCACCATGGCGCGCGGGCGTGGGCGGATCCCGGCTCGGTGGGCTCGCTCGATCCGACGCGGTGTCGGTGCGACGTTGCGATCGGACACGAGCCTCCATGTATCGCAGGGCCGGCCCCTCCTCCAAGGAGGCGCCCTCCAGCGATGCGGCGACGCGTCGAGGGGTGCACGCCTGGCATACGGCCAGCATCGATCCCCACGGGAAAAGCGATGCCGTACGGACGACGCAAAGCCGCGGTGGTGGGTCGCGCAGGCGGGCATCGCGCTCGGGTGCGCCCGTGCAATCGCGAAAACCCCCGGGTGGAACGTCGACGCACGCCGACGAGGCCCCCTCGGGTCGGCGCGCGTCCGCGGTCCGACGGCCACGCCCCGTCCCTGCTTCGTCGTGTCGGCTGGGGCACGCATGCCGCGGCGCATCGAACCGATGACACCTCCCCCGCCGACGCTGGCCCGCCTGGCTCGACCCGCGAATTGGGCCCGCGTTTCCTTCGGTCCCGCGCCGGGCGAGCGCCGACGCCGACCGCGTTTCTCACCTCACGCGACTTCTCCGATACCCTGCTGGCCCCGCCGCGCTCGACCGCTCGAAGGGACCGTCCGCCCCGATGACGCACCACCGATCGCTTTTCGCGTTCCGCCGGACCGCGTCGCGGTCGATCGCGGCGATGGTCTTCGGGATCGTATCGATGGCCTGCCAG
>CAZYSW010000538.1:1006-4196 GCA_964650105.1 uncultured Nannocystaceae bacterium | reverse complement strand
AGCACCACCTTGACATGGTGGGGGTCGGTGGTTCGATCCCACTCGCGCCTACCAGGATTCTCAACGAGTTGCGGCCCCGCTTCATGGGGCCGTAATCGTCTAAGGGACACGCAAGGGACACGCAGCGCCCTGCTTCATGCCCATCTACACCGACTCCGAAAAGGCGTGGATCGAGCGCCGCGCGCGGAAGATCGCCAAAGAAACCGGATGGCCCCTGCCAATTGCTCGATCCGAAGCGATGGCCGAGCTCGTGCGGATGCGGCAGCGGCCGAAAGGGGCGGTTCTGCCGTTGCGCGATAAATCTCGAGTGCAGGACAAGAACGGGTAAGCTTGGCCTTTCTCCAAACTCTGCCCCTCCTGCCATTCCTGTCGGACATGCGCGCAGTTCTGCGAAGCGTGGATCAATTTTGGTCGGGACGGCTTAGAGCCGCTCGACCACCGGCACACTGCTCGTCCGAAAATCTCAAACGACCTCCCCCGCTCAGGGAGTTCCATCGCAGGTGGTCATGTTCAGTACGGCAGCTAGTTGTTTTCGCGTTGTCCGACTTTGTTCACGCTCTCTGTCTTTCTGTTCACGGAGTAGGCATAATGAATCCAGCCATGGAGCCTGCGAATGGATCACCTTCCCGAAGTCCTAAAAATACTCGAAGGAGCTCTGCGCGCGAACGTCGAGCAGGCAGTTAACTATGCGCGTCTCCTTATAGAGAAATTGCAAGCTGAGGGTGAAACACAGCAAGCTCGCCTTTTGCAGCGCAAGCTGGACACGCTGCCGTCAAGGCTTGTGCCCCTGTCGAACGGGCAAATGGGCGCCATTCCCGTTGATCAAGAGAGCCGCTTAGATCTTGCAGAAGAAGAGCTTGTCCCTAGCGACGAGCCCCCGGTTCTCCTTGATGACTACATTCGACGCGAGGTGGATCGATTTCTCGCCGACGTCAATCACATCGACAAGTTGATCTCGGCAGGTATTGCCGCCCAGCCTAGAATGCTCATTTACGGAGCCCCAGGCGTTGGGAAGACGCATCTCGCGAGGTATATTGCCGGTCAACTCAAGTTGCCGCTTCTCACTGCGAGATGTGACAGCCTGATTTCCTCATTTCTCGGTAGCACTGCGAAGAACATTCGCCATTTGTTCGATCATGCGGCGCAGCGCCCATGCGTCCTTTTTCTCGACGAGTTTGATGCTCTAGCGAAAGCGCGTGACGATGCTCAGGAGCTTGGTGAGCTCAAACGTGTTGTTGTCAGCTTGCTGCAAAATATAGACGCCTTACCTGCGCAGACGGTGCTCCTCGCCGCGACGAACCACGAACAGCTGCTTGATCCTGCAGTGTGGAGGCGGTTTAACTACCGGCTCCAAATTCATCTCCCTTCGCCCATGTTGCGCGAAGCTCTCTTGAAGACGTATCTAGGTTCATATGGTTTGGACCTTCCGCTTCGCCGGGCAGTGCAGCTCACAGATGGGCTGAGCGGAGGGATTATTCGGCAGGCCGTAGAGGACTGTATTCGTGACGCAGTAATTCGGCAGGAGCGCCAAGTCACTGAGGGCAAGTTGTTGGCTCGGATTAGCCAGGCGCTGCTCACGGCGCGTCACACCCCGCCGACGCCTGAGGCGATAACAGATTTCCTTCTGAATGCCAAGGTCCCGTTACGGGCCGTGTCGGAGGGGACGGGCCTGTCGATGCGACAAGTTCTCAAGCGCAGTGCTCAGCTGTGCGTGAAAGAAGAAGACAAACACAACAGCAAAATCGGAAGGAAGGCTAATGGCAGAAAGGGGGGGGGATCCGGCGCTCGTCGTCGATCACAGCTCTCAAGAACTTAGGCAAGTACTGGGCGGAGGTAGCCGGCGCAAGACGTTCGATGCCGTAACACCTGTTTTACGCAGGAGGAAGGCGCAGCAATGGAAAATTGCTTGTGACGAGAGCTTGGCCGACGCGGCCGAGTTCGGGCTCCCTACGGGCGTTCTGAAAGTCAAGCTGCGCCCCAAAGCGATCGCAAAGTCACACCGCCCACAATACCTACTCCAACAAGTCGGCCGCTCTCGCATAATTGGCGCAAGTCAAATCGGAACGCTCCTTGTTGCAGTCTCATCGCAATCTGCACGAGTAACGCACGAAGCGTTTCTTAGCATTACGACCCAGGATGGCGAAGCTGATCTCACGACCATCGACTCTATCGAGCCCTATTCAGCTACCGATCGTCACGTTATCCACGATCAGCCGCAAGCGTTTGAACACGGCGCTGTAGTGACGCTGTTCGACTTTCGGGACGCGCAGTTGAATACGGCGGCGAAGGAAAGCGTGGATAGGTTACTCGAACACCTGCGCCTCGCGGTAGACAGCCGAACCGACCGCCGCCTTCTCGTAAAAGGAATAACAGCCGAGCAGATTGATAGTTTGGCGCAACACCCCGCTGTTCGTCGTATATGGCCCAACGCGGCCGTGTCAATGCCCGCCACCGTGGCGGAAGGCGATGGTCCCGTTCAGATTTCACTGCCAACCGCAGAGAGCACCCCGATTGTTGGCCTCCTCGATGACGGCGTCTCCCCCGATGCAGTCGCGTTGTCTCCGTGGGTGGTTCGGGGACAGGACTACGCTCCTCAACCTCCTGACAACTCCGACTATCACCACGGTACTTTCATTGCCGGTCTACTTGCGGGATGTCGTTCCCTAAATCCAGGCATCAACCCTCTTCCGACAGCCCCCTGTCGAGTTCTTTCGGTCCGTGTGTTCAGCGAGTACGAGGCGCTCGGCATTGAAGATCTCCTCGCGCGCATTAAGGAAACCGTGAGCAACCATCCGGACGTAAAAGTATGGAATCTTTCCCTCGGGGTAGACACGCCGTGCATCGGGCCTGAATTTAGCCCCTTCGCGTGCGAGCTCGATGAAATCGCACTTCGCCACCGCGTGCTCTTCGTTATTGCCGCCGGAAATTACAGATCCCCCCTGCCGTTGCGATGCTGGCCTGCTTCCGCATGGCACACCGATGATCGTGACGTAATTGGCCCTCCCGCAGACTCCGTCCTCGCGCTTAGCGTGGGATCCATCGCTCACGCACACAGTGACTGTAGTGCGGTAAAGACGCTCGAGCCGGCTGCCTACTCGCGTCGCGGGCCAGCGCCCGGCCTGTTACCGAAACCGGAAGTCGTCCACTACGGGGGCAATTGTACCCTCAACAACGACGATGACGGCTGCGG
>CAZYSW010000538.1:0-996 GCA_964650105.1 uncultured Nannocystaceae bacterium | reverse complement strand
ATCTCCTCGATCGCTCCTAACGGATACCGCGTGCGCAACTGGGGTACGAGCTTCGCAGCACCATTGGTCGCTTCTCTCGCCGCACACGGTTGGGCTCAGCTGCAAGACGCGGGGCATGATGTGACTCCCGAGATGGTTAAGGCCCTCATCATCCATTCCGCGGCGCTCCGCTCTCCATCGCGACAACCAGAAGAGTTGCGCTATTTCGGCTTTGGCATTCCTAACTCGCTCGACGATGTACTGAGATGCGAGCCCTACGCATTCACGACGTGGCACCGGGTTTACATCCCCAGCGGCCAGTTCATCGAACACGAGTTTCCGATGCCCGCGTGCCTCATTAGAGACGGAAAGTTCTGCGGCGAGATTGTCATCACCCTCTGTTACGCACCACCGCTTGATCCTCAGAGTGGAGCTGAGTATTGCCGCGCGAATGTGAACGTTAAGATGGGGGTCATAAAACCTCGCAGGTCCAAGAAGACGGACCGGCGAACCGGGAAAACTACCATCCTTGAACAGGACGGTTTCCGCAGCGAAGTCCCTCCTGACCCCCGGTCCCCAGGATCTGCTTACGAAGAGGCCCTTATCCAACACGGATTCAAGTGGTCGCCGGTCAAAGTCTACCGGCGCCGCTTTCCTCGGGGCATTGAAGGGACTCGTTGGCAGCTGCGTTTCGACGTTCTGTACCGGGCCGGCGAGAATCCCCCAGACACGCCGCAGGAAGCCTTTGCCATCGTTACAGTCATGGGCCTTGATCGCCATCTACCGGTTTATCGAGATGGTATTCGTGCAATCCGAGAGAAGGGGCACGTGGCCCATTCTGCACTTTCGTTGCGGACTCGCATCAGAACCTAACGCGCTTCGCGGGTACTATAACTTGGCTCAATTTTGTCTGGCGCTGGTCGCGCCGGGAGTTGCATTTTTCGCTGACCGGCGCATCCCCCCCCCCCCCGGGGGGGGGGGGGCGGGGGGGGGCGCCGGGGGGGGCGGGGGGGGGGC